>USPC01000001.1 GCA_900556605.1 uncultured Collinsella sp.
GCTGCGGAAACGCGGGGTCCGTTCAGGCTGTTGCGCTGAGATTGAAAATCAACCTGATACGACGAGGCTTTGGGCGGCGTCTTGCCCTTTAGCACCTTGTGATAGTAGTCGTACGTCAGCGGCGTCTCGTCGCTCAGGCGCTCGGCATCCTCGACCTCGCCAATAAACAGCAGATGCGTTCCCACATCCACAGTGTCGATCAAACGGCAGCTAAACAGGGCCGCCGCGTGCTCGGGCACATAGGGCATGCCCAGAGCCGTCTCGCGGGTCTCGTATTTGGCAAACTTGTCATAATCGCTGCTGGTGCGGAACCCAAAGTTACCGATGTAGAGCATGTCGGCGGTCTGATCGATCACGGTCAGCGCGAACGCTTTGGCCGATGCGATGACGCCCGAGGTGACATTGTCCTTGTTCACGGCAACCGAAATACGCGGCGGCATGGACGTCACCTGCACCGCAGTATTGATGACGCAGCCGGCGCGCAGCCCGTCTGCCGCAGCGCTCACCACGTACAGACCGCTCGGCATGGTAAAGAACGCAGTTTTGTCCATAACGATCACTCCCCTAGCTCGGGTTGGAACCTCATGAATGTATGTACCCACAAAAAAGGCGGCACCCATAACGGACGCCGCCTTTGAGACATATGTGTCAGAACAGTAAGAAAGATGAGACGCCCGCAGTTGCGGTGAAATAGGGACTGAATAGCCCCTCAAACAGGAAAACAGTCCGTATTCCACCGCAACTTATACAGAGTGCCTAGCGGTTGCGTTCCTTAAGGGCGCGGTCGATCTCGCGTTGGACATCACGCTTGGCCATGTCCTCGCGCTTGTCGTAGAGCTTCTTGCCGCGACCCAGACCCAGCAGCAGCTTTACGCGGCCGTCGGTATTAAAGTAGAGCTCCAACGGAACCAGCGCATAACCACGGTTGCGAAGTTTGCCGTCAAGAAAGTCGATCTCCTTGCGGTGCAGCAGCAGACGACGCCGACGGTCAGGATCGCGATTCCACACGCCACCATGGCTATAAGGGTGGATATGCAGGCCGACGAGCCAGCACTCCCCGCCGCGGATCAGCGCGAAGGTATCGGTGATCTGGCAGGCGCGCTCGCGAATCGACTTGACCTCGGTGCCACTCAGCTCAATACCGCACTCAAACGTCTCATCGATAAAGTACTCGTGATGTGCCGAGCGATTCTTGGAAATGAGTTTGCGCTCGCGCTTACTGGGCATCGCCGGCCTCCTTGGCGCCATCGGCGTTTGAGCCCGCAGCCTCGCGCTTTGCCTTGCGCTCGGCATTGAGCTCGGCATCGCTCTCGCGCACCAGTTTGATAATCGCCGCGCAGGCCTCCTCGCCCACCAAGTCGCGAGCACGCACCGTCAGGCGCGTCGCCTCCTGCTTGTCGCCGTCGCTTGCAGCATCGGTCGCGCACATAATCAGGCAGATGGCAATCTCGGCCGAAGGCGAGGTCGGCACGCCTTGCAGGGCCAATTCACCCATCACGTGGTCGTCGCTCTCATCAGCGGCATCCGGATAGGTGGTATGGATCTTGTTGAGCAGGCGCGTCGTATGCGCATCGTTGGGCGCCAGGCGCAGCGCCAGACGCGCGCAGCCCACGGCAGCCGAAACGTTCTCGGTCTCGGGCTCCAAGAAGTACTGACCTAGATTGGCGTAAGCGCGGGCGGCGCACTTGCCATCGCTTGCACGCTCCAGCACCGAGAACGAGAGCGATGCCCATTCCTGCTTGTCCTCGAGTGCACGGAACAGCTCGGCCAAATCCAAGCGATAGTTGCAGTTCATGGGGTCCCAACGCACAGCCTGCATCAGGGCATTACGAGCGCTTACATAATCCTGCTGGCGAATGTAGGCAAACGCCATGTCAGAGTACAGGCGGTCAAACGGCACCTCAACCTGCACGAGCTCGCGCGGATCCTTCTCCACGCGGCGATAGGCCAAGCGCTCAAACTTGCTATCGAAGCTAAAGTATTGACGCTTCTCCTCCGTCTTGCACTCAGCATCAATATACTCCTCGGCGAGCTCCACCAGACGCTCCAGCAGCGGCGTCGCCGTAGCCAGGTCGCCCTGCGCCAGATAGTTCTCGGCATACGTGATGTCTTGCAAGCTGATGGGCAGATCCATGGCTACTCCTCGATCTGAGCGAAACACGGCAGGCGCCGTATATACGGTCAATACACAAAACCCGGGTCTCTTACGAGGCCCGGGCGTTCAATTTTGGTAGCCCGTACCAGATTCGAACTGGTGATCTCCGCCTTGAGAGGGCGGCGTCCTAAACCGCTAGACGAACGGGCCATATGTAGCAAATGCAATGGCTGGGATGGAGGGAGTCGAACCCCCATTGACGGAACCAGAATCCGCTGTCCTGCCATTAGACGACATCCCAATGACTGCATCGCTGCGCTCGGCTGTGCCTTTGCGCAAGAAAGAAATATACGGGAAGTCTCGCCGTGACGCAAGCCCCAATTTTGACTTTTTTGAAATTCAGTCAAATTGGCCTAATTTAGTCCAACCCGTGAAGGACCTGTGAAGCCGACCGCTGTACACGAAGGGCAAAACGCCGCGAGCGGTAGCCGTCAACCGTTGGCAGATTCTACCGCGAAAACGATAGCACCAGGCAACACAATCGAAGTATCAATGATCACGTAGATATCGAGGCGCCATGGACGAAGAGCTTGATTACCTATGGGAGACCCTGGGCCTCGAGATCACTGCCGACCTTTGGCCCGAACGGGACAAAATCCATCCCACACTGCGCCCCGCCATTACTGTGGTGCAGGCAAAATACCGCCGTGCATCCTTTTTGATCATGCGGATGTCATGGCACGCGGGACTCCCCGACCTTAAGCGAATCCAGGCAAGCCTCGTCGAGTTGTCCGGTATGCCGACCGTCATATCCGAGGCACACCTGGAGCAGCGCCAGCGTGAGCGACTGCAACAGCAGCGGATTCCCTTTATCTGCCCTGGCGTTCAGGCATATCTGCCCTTTATGGACGAGGAGTACTGGAGCGGCAAGCCCAACAAACACGTAAAGGTCTACGATCCGCACGAATGGGCACAGCTGGCGGACTGACTGGGGCAGGCCCGCCGGCGGAAAGTGCGTCCCAGATTTCAAGCTCAAACTGGTCCCTACTTTCCCGTCGAGCCCTCAACCGGAAACCGTGTCCCGCAATCGAAGCTCAGAATGGGACGTGCTTTCCGCAACCGGCCACTTTGGGAAAGTGCATCCCATTCTGGAAGCGAATTCCGGGTCGCACTTTCCGCAGCCGCTACAGCAACGCCTCGGCCCAAGCCGATTCCCTAAAGCCGGGAATCGCAAAGTCGTCGCCCACCAGCAGCGGACGCTTGACCAGCATGCCGTCGGTCGCCAGCAGCTCGTAGCACTCCCGATCCGTCATGCCCGCATCCAGACGCGCCTTCAGGCCCAGCTCTCGATATTTCATGCCCGACGAATTAAAGAAGCGCCGCACCGGCAGCCCCGAATGAGCAATCCAGGTCGCAAGCTCATCAGCCGTAGGATTGTCCAAAACGATATCGCGGTCGATATACTCAACCCCATGTTCATCCAGCCATGCCTTGGCCTTCTTACAGGTCGAGCACTTGGGATATTCAACAAACAGTACGGTCATGGGAATCCTCCGAATATAGATCGGCCAACGCAGGCACACGCCACACGAGGCGCCTTCGTATGATGGGCCAATTGTAGCCCACGGGTCACACGCTAAACGAACCGTACCCCGAATCCGCGTTTGATGAACGGCAGCAGCTCCATTGCCTCGGGCGTGATATGGCCCGCAACGTTCATGCGCTCGTCACCGGGAAGATCGACCCGCGCAATCTCAAGCTCACCTTCGTAGCGCCCATATCCGCTATTGCTCACAGCGATCGACCCCGCCTTTCGCGGCAGGCCGGCTCCGGCATCCGTCGACACGGAATCCGGCTTAAGCGTCGTACGTGACTCCTGAGACCTAAAGATAAGGACGCTCGAGTCGGGCCGGTCGTGATGAATCTGCCCGCGCACATAGGCATAACCGGGCTCAAGCTCGCATTGCAGGTCCACGTATCCGGCGGAAACTTGAGCAAACTGCGCCCAGCCCGCATCGGAAAGATCGGGGTCGCCGACCAACACAATGTCGCAATCGGCGCCATGTGCAAGCTCAAGCATATTGAGAGCAACCTTTGACGCGCGACCGCGCTGCGCCTCGACCGTCGGCAGTCCCTCGAATACCGGCCCGCGAACGTTAGCATCACCCGGCACAAAAGCCATGATTTCGAATCCAAGCGCCGCAAGACGAAGATTCACCCGAGCAATGTCCTCCAGAGCTAAACCGGTATAAGGCTTGGGGTAAAAATTGTGGCAGGCGGCAAAACGAGTCACATCGGCACCGGCCTCACGCCACGATGCGATTTCATCAGAACTCACTGTCGATGCATTGACCACAATGCGAAATACACCGGACAGCTCCGCGACCCGCTGGGCGCTAAAGCCATAGTCCAAACGAAGGTATTCCAACCCCAGATCGCGCAAGTCCTCGATGCGCTCAAGCCCGAGCAAATCGCACGTGCGAGGCCCCACATCGGCAATGAGCGCAATGCCGCGGGCGGAAAGCAGCGACAGCACATGACGGACCTTATCGGCATACGCCGCTCCCCCATCCTCGGGAATATGCAGCGAGGTGAACGCATAGCGCGCACCCGCCGCGGCACCATGTTCAATCGTCCGCTCAGTATCCTGCAGAGGGCTGGAAAGATAAATCGAAATACCCGTTTTCACGCTTCAACGCTCCTTTAAAAAAGGCCGGCGGAGCAGCTAGCCCCGCCGGCACAACCATAACATCAAGAAATCTGCCGCGCGCCGCGAACCCCGAGCAACACGGCTCGCGATATCAAACTACTCGCCAAAGAACTCGTTGATCTTCTGCTCGTCGACGCCAAAGAACCACGTCAGGACAAAGCCGGCGGCATAGGCAAGCAGCATAGCGGCAACGTAGCCGAGCTGCTGGCCAGGAACGACGATCAGCAGGCCAAACAGACCGGAAACGCCCTGAGAAACCGTGCCGATGTGAAGCAGCGCCGCGAGCGCGCCGCCAAATCCGGCACCCAGGCAGGCCGTCACAAACGGACGAACGAGCGGCAGCGTAACAGCATACATCAGAGGCTCTCCCACACCCAGGATTCCAACGGGAATGGACTCTGCGACGTACTTCTTGAGCTTGGCGTTCTTGGTCTTAAAGTACAGCGCCAAACCGGCACCGACCTGGCCGCCGCCAGCCATCATAAGGATGGGAAGCAGGTAATTGATACCCTTGGTAGCGCCGTCGGGATCGTTGAGCATAGCGTGGATCGGCGTGAGCGCCTGATGCAGGCCGACGGAAACCAGCGGCAAGAAGCCTGCCGACAGGATATAGCCGCCCAGGACGCCCAGCTTCTCGAAGATAAAGGTCAAAACGCTAAAGATGGCAGTCGTCAGCCATGCGCCAACCGGCTGGATGACGAGCATCAGAGCAAAGGCGCCGATGATGAGCACCAGCAGCGGGGACAAGAACGTGTCGAGTGCGTTGGGCATAACCTTGCGAATCTGACGCTCCATCCAGGCAAAAAATGCGCCAGCGATGAGAGCCGCGATCATGCCGCCCGCTGCGGGGTTGTACTGCGCACTGGTAAGCGGCAGCAGAATGGCAGTGGCAGGATCAGCCGCGCCAGGCGCAAGCAGGGGCATGGCGCTGTTGGCGATACACATCATGCCGGCGATGCCGCCCAGCGCAGCGGAGCCACCAAACTCACGTGCCGCGTTATAGCCCACCAAGATGGGCAGATAGGCAAACAGGGCCCAGCCCATGGAACGAATGCCCTGGTACCACCACTCGCCTGCAAGCGCTCCTGCAGTCGAGACGTTAATGACGTTGCAGATACCGTTGATGAGGCCAGCCGCAATGATGCCGGGAAGCAGGGCGACGAAGACATTGGAAATCTTCTTGAGGAAGGCCTGAACCGGCTTAGACTCGTACTTGGCCTTCTGCGCGGCCTTGTTTGTGGCCGCAGCGTCAACCACGCTCTCGTCGGCAACGCCTTTCGCAAGGCCGGTGAGCTTGGAGAACTCCTCGAGCACCTTATTCACCTTGCCCGGACCCAGCACGATCTGCATCGTGTCGTCCTCGACCAGGCCCATCACGCCGTCGAGTGCCTTAATGCCCTCCGTGTCGACGTTGCCCGCGTCTTTGACGGTCACGCGCAGGCGCGTCATGCACGCCGCGTTTGCGAGCACGTTGTCTTTACCGCCCAAAAGGTCCAGCAGCTTTTGAGCCAGCTCTTTGTTCGTCATAACTCCTCCCTGTATTGGGTATCTCGTCTGGATGTCATATCAGCTCGCGCCGCGCACCTATTGGGCATCGGCATTGCTCTTCTCATGGCCACTCACCGCAGCACGGACATGGCCACGCGCCCGCTCAAGAGCTACCGCAGCCTGCTCGGCATCGCAGTCCAGCAGTACCGAGACAATAGCGGTTTTTACGTGGCCGCCGGCATCTGCAAGCGCCTGAACGGCGCGCTCGCGCGTGCAGCCGGTCGCCTCCATCACGATGTTCTGGCCGCGCACCACCAACTTCTCGTTCGTCTGCTGCACATCGACCATCAGGTTTTGGTATACCTTGCCAATCTTGACCATGGCACCGGTCGAAATCATGTTGAGAATGAGCTTTTGAACCGTTCCCGCCTTGAGCCTCGTTGAGCCGGTCAGTACCTCGGGACCGGGCACGGGCTCAATGGCAAGATCTGCGCTCTCCCCGATCTTCGACCCTTGGTTGCAGGCAATTGCAATGGTCTTGCACCCAGTTGCCTTGGCGTACACAAGGCCGCCCACCACATAGGGAGTACGACCGCTTGCCGCCAGGCCAACGACAAGATCCTTGTCCGAGAGTCCACGCTCCCGCAGGTCGCTCGCGCCAAGCTCCTCGCTGTCTTCGGCACCTTCGACAGCCTTGATAAACGCCGTCTCGCCCCCGGCAATGAGCCCGACAATCAGATCGGGCGATACGCCAAACGTGGGCGGACACTCCGAAGCGTCGAGTACGCCCAGACGACCGCTGGTGCCTGCGCCCATGTAAAAGACGCGCCCGCCGCGCTCGAGTGTCTCAGCAGCCCAGTCGATTGCTGTGGCAACCTGGGGCAACACTTTCGTGACCGACTGGACGGCACGAAGATCCTCATCGTTCATCGTCGTGACGATTTGCAGCGATGTCATCGTATCGAGGTCCATTGACCTTTGATTACGCTGTTCGGTCGTGAATTTTGTTAAATCGAGCATTTCATTCACCTCATCTTTCCTGTTTCTCGATGTAGTTTTGCTTAATGACATGCGTCGCCCGTTCGTAGTCGCTGGCAACGTAAGCAGCGTACAGGGCATCGACAACCATAAGCTGGGCCATACGCGAAGCCATGGCACCGCTGCGGACCAAGGGTTCACTCGCAGCGACGCCGAGCACGGCATCGGCCATGGTGGCAAGCTTGGATGATCCATCTACTTTGGTAACGGCCACAACGGGACAGTTGTGACGTTGAGCCTCGGCGGTGCAATCCAGCACCTCTTGCGTCAAGCCCGAGTAGCTAAAGGCGATTGCCATATCGCCCTCATGCATGTTCTTGGCACATAAGAGCTGATCATGCCAGTCGTCGTACAGATGGCACTCTTTGTCGACACGCATGAGCTTTTGCGCCAGGTCGTGCGCGACCAAACGAGAGGCACCAATACCGAACAGATTGACCGCGCGCGCCCGCTTAAGACGGGCCGCGCATCGCTCCAAGACGGTGTAATCGAGCGTTCGCGCCGTCGCCTCGATCGTGCGCACGTTGCTTTTCATCACCTTCCCCACGATACGTTCGACGCTGTCATCCATGGAGATGTCCTCGAGGGCTACGTCTTTCTTGTCACCTAAGAGCGCCAGCTCGGCAATCAGTTCGCGCTGGAACTCCTTGTAGCCCGCAAAACCCAAACGCTTGCAAAAGCGCAAAATGCTCGAGGGCGAGGAGAACGTGACATCGGCAAGACCGCGGACGGACAGCCCGACCACCTCGTGCGGATGAGCGCTTACATATGCGATGACATTGCGTTCCGCCGGGCTCGCGCTGAGCTCACGCTCGCGAAGCCGCAAAAGCAATCCGTTTGCCATCTCAAACACCTCCGTTGAGAAGAATTAAAGACCAACGAACGATTCGTACCGGATAAAAACAGCTTTTGCGGTACATTGTGCCGCATCGTGGCGCACAAAGGGCGAGCGTTCTACCGCTCGCCCCTCAAATCCGACCGCTCGGAAATACGCGCGACACAAAATAATTCAACGAGGTTGCATTATCAGAAACGGGTTTGTTACCGGCTAGCGCCTCGCATGGGCGCCGATCGGCCGAGTCGCATGGCGCACCAACGCCGCTGCCAGCAATACCAATAGCATGGCGGTGACATAGCCCGCAGCATCGAATCCTAAATCGATAACGTCGAAATGCCTGCCGGGAACAAAGATCTTATGCACCTGATCGCCAACGGAGCAGGCGGCGCAAAAGAGCAATACGGGCACGCAACGGGAGCATACGCTCCACGGACGCCTGGAAAGGCAAACCACGACCACGGAGGCGAATAATCCGACGAAGAAAAACTCTACGGTATGGGCAACGCGACGGACGTTTGTGCCCACCCACATGCGAATGGAAGCAAGTCGGCCAGACCGGACATTCGAGGCAGCCGAATCGGCGCCCCCGGTCATTCCGTTCTCTGTCTGGGCTTCACCCGTGGCATCGGCAGCCTGAACGCCCGTAGCCTGACCCTCCACCACACGCGCGGTGGACTCGCCCAGCAACGACGTCTCCACCGCATTTTGCTCCGTCAGCACCCAGATGCCCGCCAGCGTTGCAACGAACAGAACAATCGCGGTCCATCCGATTATTTGTTTTACGCGCACCAAGAGCCAACCTCCTTTTTTGAATATCAGCGAGTGTAGCCCCAAATGGCATCGTCACCGTATCAAAATTTGAATCGCAACAGGAAGCGACAAAGCGACGCAAACCCTACCCCGCCTCGCGCATCCAGCGATCGAACGTCCCCACGCACACGCCCAGGCACTTTGCTGCCTGGCTGCGGGTAATATCGCCTGCCTCATAGCTATCGCGCACCAGCTCAAACTGAGGAGGGCACGGCTTGCGAGGTCGACCGAAACGAACCCCTCGCGCCCGCGCCGCTGCAATTCCCTCCGCCTGGCGCCGATGGATATTCTCGCGCTCCACCTGCGCCACGTAGCTCAGCAGTTGCAGCACAATATCGGCAATCAGGACGTTGGTCACATCCGGCGCGCCGCTGGCCCTAGCGCGCGTGTCAAGCAATGGCATGTCCAACACCACAATGGCAACCCCGAGCTCCTTGGTAATGCGTCGCCATTCCTCAAGAATCTCGGAGTAATTACGGCCAAGTCGGTCGATAGAAAGCACCACCAGCACGTCCCCGTCTCCCAGGACGTGCAGCAGCTCGCGATAACGCGGTCGATCGAAGTCCTTGCCGCTCGCATGGTCGGCATAAATATTCGCCGAGCCCACGCCATAGGCGCCCAGCGCATCCAGCTGCCGATTAAGATTCTGATCGCGCGAACTCACCCGCGCATAACCGTACACCGTCGCCATCTCATCCCCGCTTTCTTGTAAACCTGCCAAAAGGGACAGGTTTATTTTGGTAGGTTTTACCTCTCAAATAGCAGGTAAGCGGGCGGCCGAGCAGACGGCAAGGTAGCCATGATTCAAATGCGAAGGGCGGTCCCGAAAGGCCGCCCTCCGCTCCCCCACCATCAGTCGGGATTTGGCTAATGGATAAGCTTAAAGTCCAAGTGCCCACGCGTGGTATTGACGCGCGAGACCTCGACAATCACGCGCTGACCCAGTTCATAGCGAGTCCCCGTGTCGGCGCCCGTCAGCGTAAGCGCATCCTCGTCGAACTCGAACCACTCGTTGCCCAGGCTCTTGATCGAAACCAAGCCTTCGACCTGCGTTAGGTCCAAGCGCACAAAGAGGCCCATGCTGCTAACCCACGAGACGGTTCCGGCATAGCGCTCGCCCAGACGGTCCTCATAGTACTGGGCAATCTTGATCTTTTGCGTCGCATGGCTGGCGGCATCTGCCGCGCGCTCGGCATCGCTGCATGCGCGGCAGATCTGCGGCAGAATGCGCGGCAGCGACTCGCGCCCCTTGCCGATCAGCCGCGGCGTACGGACCAAGGCGTCCTTGCCGCCGAGCTGCTCATAGGCCAACTGCAGTTTGAGCACGCGGTGCACCACCAGATCGGGGTAGCGACGGATGGGACTCGTAAAGTGACAGTAGCACGGCGCGGCGAGCGCAAAGTGGCCCTCGTTGCGCGGCTTGTACAGCGCGCGCTGCATGCTGCGCAGAAGCAGCGTGTTAACGAGCGGTGCGTTGGCCGTACCGGCGGCAGCATCAACTGCAGCCTGCAGCTCATCGGGGCTCCCCAGGGCAATACCGGCAGCACGACGATCGTCGATGATGCCTAGCTGCGCCAGCGCAACGGCGGCACCGTGCAGGCTATCGGGGCTCGGATCCTCATGCACGCGATAGCAGGCCTCGATATCACGGTCTGCCAGCCACTCTGCAACGCACTCGTTGGCGAGCAGCATGGCTTCCTCGATAAGCGACGTGGCACACGAACGCTCACGCGCCACAATCTGCACGGGCACTCCGTCCTCATCCAATAGAGCGCGAATCTCGGCCGTGTCAAAATCGACCGAACCGCGGGCGCGACGAATACGACGGCGAAGTTCGGCGAGTTCGTTGGCGGCGACAAGGAAATCGCCGAGGTCGACGTTGTAGCCGCGGGCGGCCTCCTCGCACGCAAGACCGCGCTCAAGCGCTTCCTCGCGCGAGGCTTCGGCCGCAGCGACATCCTCCGCAGCGCCCTCCAACACGGAATACTCAACTGCGCCGGCGCGCACCAGCAGCGCCTCGGCGCCGTCATAGTCCATACGCACACGCGAGCGAATCACGCTGGGATACGGATCGTAATGCCGCACGCGACCCTGCGCATCGAGCTCGATATCGACGGTAAACGCAAGACGGTCCTCGTCAGGGCGAAGCGAGCACAGGTCATTGGACAGGCGTTCGGGCAGCATGGGAAGCACGCGATCGGCCAGATACACCGATGTCGTACGATGGCGAGCCTCAAGATCGATATGCCCGTCCCAAGCCACATAGTGTGAAACGTCGGCGATATGCACACCCAGCTTGTAGCCACCCTCGGGCGTGCGCTCCAACGAAATGGCATCGTCAAAGTCGCGCGCGTCGACCGGGTCGATCGTGATGACAAAGCGGTCGCGCAGATCGCGGCGGAGCGGGTCCTTAAGCGCCGCGGACACATCGAGCGAAAGCCCCTCGGCCTCGGCCAGCGCGGCCTCGGGATAGCTATCGGTATAGCCGTAACGCGCCATCACATATTGAACGCCCAAATCGGGCGCGTCATCTCCGCCAATGCGGCGTTCGATCGTCACAGTGCCCGATTCCAGGCGCGTCGGGTAGGTCAAAATGCGCGCGACAACGGCATCACCCGGGTGGACACCCAGACGATCCGCCGAGGTATCCTCGGGCAAAATGAAGAAGTCGGCCTTCAAGCGCGAATCGAACGGCTCGATCACACCGAGCGGACCGGCGGTCTGGTACGTACCCACCACGCTTATGGCTGCGCGCTCAACTACGCCCTCGATCACGGCGCGACGCTCGCCATGCGGGCTATTCTTAATGCTCACGGCAACGGTATCGCCGTCCATGATCTCACGCTTGCCGCGACCCATGACCTTGTAGTCGCCATTCTCGGTTATGACATAGGCACTGTGCTCATGGAGCTGCACGCGCCCGGTCAGGCTCGGACGGCGTTCGCTGCGCACCGGCCCGCGCTTATTGCGAGCTCCACGCTTATGCTTGTTATTGCGCCCCATGGCGCCTCCTAACTATCGATTGCCGTTTACATCCCAAGAGTCTACCCAAATGATCCCTAGGGGACGGAGGAAAACGGATCACATAGATAGACCAGCGCCACGATGATCCGTTTCCCCCGTCCCCTAGGGATCAAAAAACGGGCCGCCCCATAAGAGACGACCCGTTGGAAGGGATGAATTCCAGGCATGCCTACACGCGCAGGTAGCGGCGCATGGCGATGGCAGAACCAAAGAGACCGATAATCACGCCGACCAGAATCAGCGCAGCATAGGTCACCAGGTAGTACTGCATCGGCAGGGCAAACGACATCCAGCCGATGCTCTCCTGCAGACGCGGAATCATCAGATTGCGTAGCAGCTCCAGAACGCCGATGGAAAGCAGCGAGCCCAAAATGGCCTGCAGCACGCCCTCGGTGATAAACGGGCCGCGAATGAAGCCGTTGCTGGCGCCGACCAGACGCATAATCGCAATCTCACGACGACGCGCCGTGATGGACAGGCGAATCGTGTTGTTGATGAAGATGAATGCGATAAAGGTCAGAAGGCCAACGAGCACCACGGCGGCAATACGGATGTAGTTGGTCACCTGGAACAGGCGGCTTACTTCCTCCTGGCCATACAGTACGCTCGCGTTGACGTCGCCGTCGTCCGCGATCTTTTGGAAGTCGGCATTCTTCTTGAGCTTCTTGGCCGTGCTCTCGACCTGAGACGGATCGTCCATCTCAATCGCAAACGAGGCGGGCAGCGGGTTCTGGCCGTCGAGCGCGCTCATGGTGGCGTCGGCGTTACCCGACATCTTGCTCGTATACTCGGCCAGCGCGTCGTCCTTGTCCTTATAGGTCACGGACTTGACGTTATTCCATGTCTTAAGCTCGGCCTCAAAAGCCTGAACATCGGCCTGATCGGCGTCATCGCTAATGAACGCGTTGATGACAACCTGATCCTCGACGGTGCCGATCACGGAGTTCAGCATCGCGGAGCCCATGATGAACAGGCCGATGATAAACAGCGAAAGGAAGATCGTGATGACGGCGCCGAGCGAGGTAGTCCAGTTACGGAAGAAGTGGCTGATTGCCTCTTTGAAGGAGTAGCCCACGTTAGTTGGTGCCATAGTTGCCGTAACCTCCCCTCTCCTGGTCGCGGATAACGTGGCCGCCCTCGAGGGCAATCACGCGACGGTGCATGCTATCGACCATCTCGCGGTCGTGCGTGGCGACGATCACGGTGGTGCCGGTGCGGTTAATACGCTCGAGCAGCTTCATGATTCCCAGCGAGATCGCCGGGTCGAGGTTGCCCGTCGGCTCGTCGCAGATCAGCAGCGGCGGACGGTTGACCATAGCGCGGGCGACGGCAACGCGCTGCTGCTCGCCACCGGAAAGCTGGTCGGGCAGCGAGTCCATCTGATCGGCCAGACCGACCAGACGCAGCACCTCGGGCACCTGGCTGCGAATGACGCCCTTGGGCTTGCCGATGCACTGCAGGGCAAACGCCACGTTTTCGTAGGCGGTTTTTTGCGGCAGAAGCTTAAAGTCCTGGAACACGGCGCCAATCTGGCGGCGCAGGAACGGAACCTTGCGGTTCTTGATCTTCATGAGGTCCTGACCGGCAACCAGGATGCGACCGCTCGTCGGCTTGACGTCACGGTTGAGCGTCGACAGCAGCGTGGTCTTACCCGAGCCGGAGTGACCGACCAGGAAGACGAACTCGCCCGGATAGATCTCGATGTTGATGTCGTCGAGTGCAGGCTTGTTGGGCTGTGCCGGATAGATCTTGGTGACATGCTCCATAAGGATGACGGGCTCGACACCGGCCTGCTTGGCCATCTTCTTGCGGCTGGCCTGGGGATCGATGGGCGCAAACACCGACGTAAAATCGGGGTTGTTGAGCGCGTTATCGAGGCTTGCGACCTCGGCGGCCTGATCGCTCTCGACCACCGGGGCAGCAGGCTGCGTGGGGTCGGGAATAGCGGCAAAGAGACCGGACTGCGCAGGCTGAGGAGCCGGCGCCGCAGGGACCAAGGGGTCGGGAATGCCGGCCATGGTAGGCTGCGGCGTGGCGGCACCAGCCTGAGGCTGCTCCACGCGAGCGGTCACGGCCTGAACGGGCTCAAAACCCGCCGTGCCGGAAAGCGCGACATCGCTGGTTGGATTGTAGGCAAAGGGATCGGATGCCGGCTGTGCCTGATCTGCCGGCTGAGCGGGGGCCTGAGCAACAGGCTGGCCCTCTGAATCCGGAGTGGCGAAACGACTGCCCTGGACGCCTGCCTGCGTCTTGGGGGCATCATCGCCCGCACCGGAGGTACGGAAGTGGTTACCCACTGGTGCTCCTTATCGTCGTGCGTTTAAACTACATGAGCGCTTTGTATTTTAGCAGCATTAGCTTTGCTGCACATAAGAAGCATGGCGTGCTTAGGGATCCCGTCGGCCGGGCACAGGGTTACTCTCCAAATCGTCCTCGGACATGTCGGAGCCCCCGCTGCGCGCTTCGCGCGGCAGGGGCTCCTCCGTCCTGCGGAAAGATTTGGAGAGTAACCCTGTGCCCGGCCTGCGATAACTAAGGGGTCGCTGCGTTTATCTTGAAGTGCTGCATATACAAAGTTGGAAGGGTCTGAATTGCACTTTGCCGATATATGCCCTTTTCCCTGATGGGACCGTGCTTGAGGGGCGTCTTCATAAGTTGCGGTGAAATACGGATTAATTGAGCCTTTAAGCTGGCAAAACAGTCCTTATTTCACCGCAACTGAAACAGGGGCGCTCTCCAAGAGAGCGCCCCTGCCGGGTTTCCATAGTACTGGCGAAACAGTTTTATAGTTCTGGCGAAGCAGTCCTTGAGATCCGCCTTGCCTTATGCCAAGAACTCCTTGGTGGTCGCCACGATGTTGGCGGCGTCCAGGCCGTACTTGTGCAGGAGCTCGGCGCCCGGGCCGGACTCACCGAAGGTGTCGTTGACGCCGATCTTCTTGAGCGGCGTCGGGCACTGCTCGCACAGGACGTCGGCAACGGCGCTGCCCAGGCCACCGATTACAGAATGCTCCTCGACGGTCACGACGTGGCCGGTCTTGGTGGCGCTCTTGACGATCAGGTCGGCATCGATGGGCTTGATGGTGTGCATGTTGATGGCCTCGGCGTCGATGCCCTCGGCAGCGAGCTGCTCGGCGGCCTCGAGAGCCTCGCCGACCATCAGGCCGCAGGCGATGATGGTGACGTCGGCGCCCTCGCGCATGACAATGCCCTTACCCAACTCGAAGTTGTAGGTCTCGGGGTCGTTGATAACCGGCGAGGCCAAACGAGCGAAGCGCATGTACACCGGACCGTCGCACTCGTAGGCGGCGCGCGTCACGGCGCGGGCCTCCACATCGTCGGCAGGAACGATAACAGTCATGCCGGGGATGACGCGCATAAGGGCGATATCCTCGCAGCACTGGTGCGTGGCGCCATCCTCGCCCACCGAGATACCGGCGTGCGTGGCACCGATCTTAACGTTGAGGTGCGGGTAGCCGATGGAGTTACGGACCTGCTCAAAGGCGCGACCGGCAGCGAACATGGCAAAGGTGCTCGCGAAGGCAACACGACCGGTGGTCGCGATACCGGCGGCAACACCCATCAGGTTGCTCTCGGCGATACCCACGTCGAAGAAGCGGTCGGGGCAAGCGGCCTTAAATTTGCCGGTCTGCGTGGCGGCGGCCAGGTCGGCGTCGAGGACCACAAAGTCATCGTGCTCGTTGGCGAGCTCGACGAGGGCCTCGCCGTAGCTTACGCGCGTGGCGATTTTTTTGACGTCTGCCATCCTAGAGCTCCTCTCCGGCGGCCGTGAGCTCTGCCATGGCCTGCTCAAACTGTTCATCGTTGGGGGCCTTACCGTGCCAACCCACCTGGTTCTCCATAAAGGAAACGCCCTTACCCTTCATGGTCTCGGCGATAATGGCGGTCGGCTGGCCCTTGGTAGCGCGAGCCTCGGCAAAGGCGGCGCGGATCTGGTCGAAATCGTTGCCGTCGGCAAGCTCCACCACGTGGAACTTAAAGGCACGGAACTTGTCGGCGAGCGGCATGGGGTCGTTGACCTCCTCGACGGGGCCGTCGATCTGCAGGCCGTTGTGGTCGACGATCACGCAGAGGTTATCAAGCTGCTGGTTGCCGGCAAACATGGCGGCCTCCCAGACCTGGCCCTCCTCGCTCTCGCCATCGCCCAGCAGGGCGTACGTGCGGTAAGTATCGCCCCAGTGCTTGGCGGCAACCGCCATGCCCACGGCGGCGGAAATGCCCTGGCCGAGCGAACCGGTGGACATGTCAACGCCCGGGGTGTCGTTCATGTTGGGATGACCCTGCAGGTGACTGCCGATGTGGCGCAGCGTCTCGAGATCCTCCTTGGGGAAGAACCCACGCTCGGCGAGCACGGCGTACAGGCCCGGAGCGCAATGGCCCTTGGAGAGCACAAAACGATCGCGGTCGGCCTTGCGGGGATCGGCCGGGTCGACGTTCATTTCCTCAAAATACAGATAGGTCATGATATCGGCAGCGCCGAGCGAACCGCCCGGATGGCCGGACTTGGCAGCGTGCACGCCGGTGACGATGCCCTTCCTTACCTCGTTGGCAACCTTTTTGAGCTCTTCGTCGCTCATTGTGCCTTCCTTTCATCCTCATTAGACAAAATGCGCACGGCACCGAAGGTAATCCCAACACAGCCGCAATGCACGTACGTCATTCATTATGCTGGAAACTGATGGCTTTACCAGAGTTTTTATCATTATTTGAACAATTTAGCAGGCAGAACCGCTGATGAAACGGTTTATCAATGTGAACGTCTTTTGGATGGAACGCGGTCGCCCCTACGCGCTAATGTCCTTGAATCCCTCGCCGAAGGCTTCCGTAACGTCAGCGACCGTCACAATGGCGTGAGGATCGCGCTCGCGCACGATCGTCTTGAGGGTATTGAGCTCTCGACGGCTCACGATGACC
The DNA here is from genome assembly GCA_900556605.1 of uncultured Collinsella sp. Lineage (GTDB taxonomy): Bacteria > Actinomycetota > Coriobacteriia > Coriobacteriales > Coriobacteriaceae > Collinsella. Next base: position 16,938 of record USPC01000001.1, read on the forward strand.
ATAATCACCGGCTTCTCGGCACCCGAATACATGCCAGTCGCCTTAAACTTGGTACAACCACGACCCAGGCCATACATGATATCGGCAGCGATATCAGGGAACTTGTCCGAGATGATGAGGACCATACGGCGTTTGTTGCCACCATCGACCACGGCATCGATCACGTAGCCGCTAATGACCATCGAAAGGCCTGCATATAGTGCGTTTTCGATTGAAAAGACCGGAGCCGACAGCGCGCATACGGCAACATCGATCGCCATGACGGTCGAGCCCACCGGCAGCGAGGTGTTACGCGAGATGATTTGGCCAATCGTGTCCGAGCCGCCGGTGTTGGCGCCAGCGCGCAACACCATGCCGTAACCGATGCCCGTAATAATGCCGCCCCACATAGCGGGAAGCATCAGGTCCGCATCCGCCAGAGGTGCTACAAACGGGGCGAACAGATCGGTAAAGAAGCCCAGAAGCACAAAGCCCGTCGCGGTCTGCACCACGTAGAACATGCCGCCCTCGCGCATAACGACCAGCAGCAGCAAGGCATTCATCACGATGGTCTGGATACCGACGGGAAGCGACACGCCTCGCGCCGCGCCGACCGCCTGGATAATAGTCGCAAGGCCCGTAACGCCACCGGCGGCAAGACCGTTGGGAATCAAAAACAGGTCGGTCGCGATGGCGGCCAAGGCACACCCCAACATGATCTGGGGCAGGTCGTGAAAGAAGTTCATCGAAAGAATGCGCTTGATGTCCAGACGATATGCCATGCTGCCTCCCTCAAAAAAGCGCACCCAAACGGATGCGCTTTGAACTTCTTCTTGTATTCGATTCTACCGATTCGCCGGACAAAAACCACCCCTGCGCAGGGTTTGTTCTGGATACAAACCCGTCCAACCGTTGGACTCGGCATCGGCTTGAAGCCACGATGTTTTAGACCTCCGAGCCTTCTGCATCGGCGTTGCCGGTCGCCCAGCGATGATAGCCAATAACAAACGGGTCCAGGTCGCCATCGTCAAGAACTGCCTCGACGTTGCTGGTCTCCACGCCCGTGCGTAGGTCCTTGACCATCTGGTACGGGTAGAGCACGTAGCTGCGGATCTGGTTGCCAAAACCAATCGTGGTCTTGGGTCCGCGAATCTCATCGAGCGCCTCGGCACGCTTCTCGAGCTCAATCTCGTACAGGCGAGCCTTGAGGATCTGCATGCACGCGGCCTTGTTCTGGATCTGGCTGCGCTCGTTTTGGCAGGTGACCACAATGCCGCTGGGGAAATGCGTCACGCGCACGGCGGAGTCGGTGGTGTTGACGCCCTGACCGCCCGGGCCGCTCGCGTGGTACACGTCCACGCGGATGTCATCGGGACTGATCTCGATGTCGATATCATCGGGTAGCACGGGGATGACCTCGACGCCGGCAAACGTGGTCTGGCGGCGCTTCTTGTCGTCGGTGGGGCTAATGCGAACCAAGCGGTGGACGCCGGCCTCGGCGCGCAGCATGCCAAATGCGTCCTTGCCCTCGACGGTAAATGTCGCGCGGTCGATGCCGATGACCTCGGCCGCGGGACAGTCGTTGATGGTGACCTTCCAGCCGCGACGCTGGCAGTACTTCATGTACATCTTAAAGAGCATGAAGGTCCAGTCCTGGGCCTCCAGACCACCCTGTCCGGGCTTGATGGTCACAATGGCATCGCCGTGATCGAACTCACCGGTAAACCAGCTCGAAAGCTCAAGCTCATCGATGGCCCGGGCCAGGCGCTCAGCCGTGGCTGTAGCCTCCTCGCGAAGGGCGACGGCGTCGGGGTCATCCCCCATCTCCTCGGCAAGCTCCAGCGCAGCGCGGGCATCGGAAAGCTCGCCGCGCGCGGTGTCCACGGCAGCGATATCTTCCTTGGTACGCGCGATCTCCTCCATGGTGGCACGGGCGGCGTCGGCGTCATCCCAAAAGCCAGGGGCAACACTTTTGGCCTCGAGCTCGGTCACGCGCGTGCGCTTTTCGTCCAGGTGGAGATACGACTCGACCTCACCGAGCCGGTCCGCGAACGCGTCCAGCTCGGCGGGCGTTACCTCTAAAGCCTCAGCCATTAACGATTCCTGCCGTGGCAGTACTTAAACTTCTTGCCGCTACCGCAGGGGCACGGGTCGTTGCGGCCCACGTTGACGTACGGATCGTCGCTCTCGGACTTGCGATAGGTGGTCACCTTGCCACCGTTGTTGACGGCAGCCGGACCACCCTGGACAGCCGTGCGGGCCTGCACCTGCGCCTGCTTGCGCAGCACCGAATCGCCGTTGTCACCATCGACCTCGGCAGGACCGGAGAAGCGCGCACCCTCGAGCGCGGGCTCCTCCTTGTGCTCCACGGCACGCGGGGCAGCCTTGATCTCGATGCGCAGAACCGTGCGCAGGTAATCCTCATACATGGTATCGACGAGTATCTGGAACGCGCCGTAGGCCTCGGTCTTGTACTCAACCAGCGGGTCGCGCTGGCCAAAGCCGCGCAGGCCGATGCCGGTCTTGAGGTAGTCCATCTCCTGCAGGTAGTTCATCCAGCGGGTATCGATGACGCGCAGCATGACCTGGGTGTTGAGCTCGCGCATCAGGTCCTCGCCCAAGCGCTCGGCCTTCATGTTGTAGCACTTCTCTACGTAAGCCAGGACATCGGCAGCCAGGGCCTCATAATCCTCGTCGGGGAACTTCGGCGTATCGATGTGGCCGGTGAGCTCCACAACCCACTTGCGCAGGCCCTCCAGGTCGCGCTCACCATCGTGACTGTCCTTGGTGCAGAACTCCTGCACGCAACGGTAGACGGTATCGTGCATGACCTCGGTGATGTGGTCGGTCAGGTCCTTGCCGTCCAGAATCTTATTGCGCTCGGCGTAGATGACCTGGCGCTGCTTGTTCATGACGTCGTCGTACTCAAGGACGCTCTTACGCATGGAGAAGTTGATGCTCTCGACCTTGTGCTGGGCGCTCTCGACGGCCTTGGAGATGATCTTGTGCTGGATGGGCATGTCGTCGCCCATGTCGGCCGTGACCATCATCTTGGAGACGCGGTCCATCTTGTCGCCGCCGAACAGGCGCATGAGGTCGTCCTCGAGCGACAAGTAGAACTGGGTCTCGCCCGGATCGCCCTGACGGCCGGAACGGCCACGCAGCTGGTTGTCGATACGGCGGGACTCATGGCGCTCGGTGCCGATAACGGTCAGGCCGCCGGCGGCAAGCACGCGCTCGCGCTCGGCCTTGCAGGTCTCCTTTGCCTCGGCGTTAAACTGCTCGAGCTGCTCGGGCGTCACGTCCTCCATGGTCAGGCCCTCGTACTCCAGGCGCTCGCGCACCAGCTCGTCGGGGTTGCCGCCCAGCAGGATGTCGGTACCACGACCGGCCATGTTAGTAGCGATGGTCACGGCGCCGTAGCGTCCGGCCTGGGCAACGATGTGGGCCTCGCGTTCATGGTGCTTTGCGTTGAGGACCTCGTGTGCGATGCCGCGCTTGGTAAGGGCGGCGGACAGCTTCTCGGAACTCTCGATGGAGACGGTGCCCACCAGGACCGGCTGGCCCTTGGCGTGACGTCGCTCGACATCGTCGGCGACGGCGTTGTACTTGGCCTGAATGGTGCGGTACACCAGGTCCTCGTGATCCACGCGCTGCACGGGCTTGTTGGAAGGGATGACTTCGACGGGCAGCTTGTAGATCTCGCGGAACTCGGCATCCTCGGTAAGTGCCGTGCCGGTCATGCCGGAGAGCTTGTCATACAGACGGAAGTAGTTCTGCAGGGTGATGGTGGCGAGTGTCTGGTTCTCCTCGCGTACGAGCACGCCCTCTTTGGCCTCGATGGCCTGGTGCAGGCCCTCAGAATAGCGGCGGCCTTCCATAATGCGGCCGGTGAACTCGTCGACGATCTTGACCTCGCCGTTGGTGACCACGTACTGCTTATCGCGGTGGAACATGTACTGGGCCTTCAGCGCCTGCTGCAGGTGGTTGACCAGCTGGCCGGAGAGATCGGCATAGATGTCATCGATACCCAGGCGGCGCTCGATTTTCTTAAGGCCGCGCTCGGTGGCGGCGATGGTGTGCTTGGCCTCGTCCATGACGTAGTCGCCCGTGGGCTCGACGTCCTCGGTGGCGGTGAGCATGTCGTGCGAGACGTCCTCGCCGCGCTCCAGGCCGCGCACGGCACGCGCGAAGTCCTTGTAGGTGCTGGCGGACTTGGTGCCAGCGCCCGAGATGATCAGCGGGGTGCGGGCCTCATCGATCAGGATGGAGTCAACCTCGTCGACGATGGCGTAGTTGTGACCGCGCTGCACGCGCTGCTCGGGACGGGTAACCATGTTGTCGCGCAGGTAATCAAAGCCGAACTCGGAGTTGGTGCCGTAGGTGACGTCGGCCTGGTAGGCCGGGCGCTTGAGCTCGAGCGGCATGTTGTTCTGGAGCAGACCGACGGTCATGCCCAGGTACTTATAGATGCGGCCCATCCACTCGGAGTCGCGCTTGGCAAGGTAATCGTTGACAGTAACGACGTGCACGCCCTTGCCGGCAATAGCGTTGAGATAGCCGGCCAACGTGGAGACGAGGGTCTTACCTTCGCCGGTCTTCATCTCGGCGATGTGGCCCTCGTGCAGCGCCATAGCGCCAATGAGCTGCACGTCAAAGTGGCGCATACCCATGGTGCGCTTGGAAGCCTCACGCACGGTGGCAAAGGCCTCGGGGAGCATGTCGTCGAGCGACTCGCCGTTGGCGTAACGCTCGCGGAACTTATCGGTCTGGCCGCGAAGTTCCTCCTCGGTCATCTTCTCAAACTGGGGCTCAAGACCGTTGATCTGGTCGACGATCTTGTAGTAGCGCTTAAGGTCCTTATCGGATCCAAAGGACAGCAGCTTTGACATGAATCCCATGTGGTTTTCCTTTTTGGCCATCGCCCACGCCGTGCAGCTGCGGGCGAGTTAAACACAGATAATTGTACTTTAGCCAAACAAGGCGCGCCCCATACGGTCGACCTCAACCGCCACGTAATAACTACGACCAACCTGCCAAAAAGGGACAGGTTTATTTTGGCAGGTTTTATCTGGGCAAACGCCGCCTCTCTGTCATTTGGTGCAAACCAACCTGTCCCCTTCGCACCAATCTGGTGCAATGGGGACAGGTTGGTTTGCACCAATAAAAAGAAAAGGGCCGCGCACCCAAATGGATGCACGGCCCTCATGCCATGAATGCGAGTGATTCCGCGGCGAGCTATTTACTCAGCAGCCTCGGTAGTCTCGGCCTCGGCAGCGGCCTCCTCGACGGGAGCCTCTGCGGGAGCCTCGGCGGCCTGCTTGGCAGCCTCCTCGGCAAACTTAGCGGCACGCTTAGCCTTCTCGGCGGCCTTAGCCTCAGCGGCGGCCTTGCGAGCGGCCTCGGCCTCAGCAGCCTTGGCGGCCTTGGCAGCCTTGGCCTCCTCAGCCTTCTTGAGCTGGGCGGCAGCGGCGCCACCGAACTTGTCGGCGAAGCGCTGGACGCGTCCACCGGTGTCGACGAACTTCTGCTGGCCAGTGTAGAACGGGTGGCACTCGTTGCAAAGCTCGACCTTCATCTCGGACACGGTAGCGTGCGTCTTGAAGGTGTTGCCGCAGGAGCACGTCACCGTGCACTCGACATACTGGGGATGGATACCCTGCTTCATGGTAGGACTCCTTATTGGTCAGGCGCTGGTTACCGATCAGCGCATAAGGCGTCTTGGTTTCCGACCAAGACAACAAACTCGGCTATGGTACCACGGCGTCGAGTGTCCCACAAAAGGTTCACGGTCTTTGTGCAATGCGATATGCCCAACCGCAGCGAGCATGCATCCCATCGAACCTTCACCCATGTTGCAGACGTGTAACGCCGCAGCAAAGGTGCCCCTTTTTTGCGCAGGACAGGTACAATGATGAACGCTGTACCGTAGCGGAGCGCCCCCGCGCGCCGCAACCACGCGAAAGGGTTTCCCATGGCCGAGATCTCGTCCTCCCGCATCGTCATCACCGTCCTTGGCAAGAACCGCCCCGGTATCGTCGCCGGCGTCACCCGTGTTCTGGGCGAGGCCAACGTCGACATCCGCGACATCACGCAGTCCATTATCGAGGACATCTTCACCATGACCATGCTGGCCGACACCGCCGAGTCCAAGCTCGACTTCGCCGAGCTGCAGAAGGCCCTGGCCGAGGCAGGCGAGCTTTCGGGCGTCAACGTGTCCATCCAGCGCGAGGATGTCTTTAACTTTATGTACCGCCTGTAGCGAACAAGCCGCTCGGGGCAGCTTGACGTCATATCGTCCAAGCGCGCCGCCCCAAAGCGGACCGGAGAGGAGCGCGCATGGCCTACGACGCCAAGAAAATCTACTACCGCTTCGACGATCACCTGAGCCGCCTGGTTCTGGATTACGAGGCGAGCCGTCAGATTTCGCCCGAAAGCGAAAACCTCTACCACGGCCTGCCGACCGACCCTTATGACGAGGACCTGTTTGTCGAGCACAATGTCAAACGCGGCCTGCGCAATGCAGACGGCTCGGGCGTGGTCGCGGGCCTCACTCGCATCTCGGACGTACATGGCTACAACAAGGTCGACGGTAAGGTCGTGCCCGATCAGGGCAAACTCACGCTTCGTGGCTACAGCATCGAGGATCTGGTCAACAACGCCCAGGCCGAGAACCGCTACGGCTACGAAGAAGTCGCCTATCTGCTCATCACGGGCTCCCTGCCCACCAAGGAAGAGCTTGACGGTTTTTGCGGACGCCTGGGTGCTTTTAGGCATCTGAGCGACGAATACGTCCGCGAGTTCCCCATGACCACGGTGTCGTCGAGCATCATGAATGTGCTTCAGCGCGCCGTGCTGCTGCTCTACGCCTTCGACGCCGAGCCCGACGCCATTACACCCGAGCACGAAATCGACGTCGCCATCTCCATGCTGGCGCGTCTGCCCCGCATCGCCGCCTTTGCGCACATGGCATCGGTCGCCAAGCGCCACGGCTCGGAGATGCACGTGCCGCACCCCACGCCCGGCCTCTCAACCGCCGAAACCATCCTGCAGGTCCTACGCGGCGGCATGGCGTTCACTCACGATGAGGCGATGCTGCTCGACGTGATGCTCATGCTGCATGCCGAGCACGGCGGCGGCAACAACTCCACGTTTGCCTGCCGCGTGCTGTCCTCCTCGGCCACCGACCCGTATTCCGCCTACGCCGCGGCTATCGGCTCGCTCAAGGGCCCGCGCCACGGCGGCGCCAACGCCAAGGTCGTGTCCATGCACGAGGACATCCGTGCGCATGTCTCCAATTGGGAGGACGAGGACGAGGTCGCAGCCTACCTGGGCAAGATTCTCGACAAGCAGGCCTTCGACGGCACGGGCCTCATCTACGGTATGGGCCACGCCGTCTACACGCTGAGCGACCCGCGCGCCGAGGTGTGCCGCCGTTACGCGCGCACACTTGCCGCCAAGAAGGACCTGGGCGATGAGTTCGCGCTCATCGAGCGCATTGAGCGCCTGGCACCGCAGGTGATGCGCGACCACGGCATGACTAAGCCCATCTGCGCCAACATCGACCTGTACACAGGCTTTATCTACAAGATGCTCGGCGTACCCGAGACGCTTTTTACGCCGCTATTCGCCGTCGCCCGCATGGCCGGCTGGTCGGCACACCGCATGGAAGAGCTCTTCTGCGCGCACCGCATTATTCGCCCGGCTTATCGCCCGGTTATCGAGCCGCTTGAGTACAAGCCGCTCGCCGACCGCTAGGACGCGGACCGTTATAGAACCCGAGCGTGGCCAGGGAATCACCGCCCTCGGCCACGCTTTTTATGCCAGCAGAAAGGGCTGCATCAAATGATTGTGTTTTCCGATATGGATGGAACGCTGTTGACGAGCGATAAGCAGATGAGCGATGCCACCTGGGCGATGCTCGACGAGCTCGCTCAACGCGGGATTGAATTTGTGCCCTGCACGGGACGTCCGCTGTCAGGCGTCTTTGAGCCCATCCTCGCCCATCCCGCCGTGCACTATGCCGTCTGCGCCAATGGCGCCAGCGTCTGGCAGCTCGACGACGATGTGCCCACCGACGCCTCGCGCGCCACGTGCATCTTGAGCCGTCCGCTCGATTGCGGCATTGCCCATCGCATCCATCGCATCGCCGCCGGCCACGATGTGACCTTCGATATCTTCGCGGATGGGCAGTGCTTCCTCCCCCGCTCGCTCTACACGCGCCTGGACGAATTCTGCGGCGGCGACCCCCACATCGCGGCTTCGCTCAAGCGCACACGAACACCGATCGACATGGATATCGACAGCAAGATCGACGAGGTCGAGACGCTCGAGCGCATCGCCATGTACTGGCACGACCCGGCTGATCGCGACGCCATCGCGGCGGAGCTCGACACGCTCGGAGGCATTGAGGTCACGCGTTCGTACGCCATGAATATCGAGGTCATGGGCGAGGGCGCCACCAAGGGAACGGCCCTCACGTGGCTCTGCGAGCACCTGGGCGAGCGTCTCGCCGACGCCTGGGCGTTCGGCGACAACATCAACGACATCCCCATGCTGCAGGCAGCGGGCCACGGCATGGCCATGATCAACGCCGAGCCCGAGGACCGCGAGGCCGCCGATGCCATCACCGAATATGACAACGACCACGACGGCGTCGCCCGCACCATCATGGCCGCTCTCGCCTAGTCATTGGCCAGTCACTGAGGACGTTCTTGAATGACTAGTCGTTGGGGACACTCTTCGTGAAAAGCTGCAAGGACTGTCCCCCACTGCCGGCAGAACGGGAACGTCCCCAGCTGCCGGATTAAGCGAGGCCCTCTAGCACGCGGCGGAGCTCCTGCTGAACGGCGTGGTCGCGGTTACGACCCACCACGCGATCGGCAACCGCCCTGAGCGCAGGGCGCGCGTTTTCCATCGCGCAGCCCGTGCCGACAAAGCGAATGATCTCGTAGTCGTTCATCGAGTCGCCAAACGCCATGACCTCGTCGCGCCCAATGCCGTAATGCTCCGCGAGCTGTGCAATACCCGAAGCCTTCGACACACCGGGCTGCATGGCATCAATCCACGCGTTGCCCGAGGGCGCAAAGGTAAAGAGCTGACCAAGTTCGCGCTGTAGCACGTACGCACTGTCCATAACGGCACCGTCATCGCAAAAGATACTCGCCTTGATGATATTTACACTGGGATCGGGCAGCTCCCAAATGCGCTCGGCATTGGGAAGGTCCTTATCGACCTCACGCACGAACTTGCACTCGTCATCGAGCAGGAAGGACTTGGTTCGGTCAAAAAGCGCAAGATGCAGATTGGGAAACGTCGCGACGGCCTGGGCGAGCCTTCGAATCGCCAGGTGCGAATACACCTCGCGGTCTACCATTTTGCCGTCGGCGTAGACCTGGGCACCGTTAGCTGCGACAAAGTCCATCTTGTCGCGAACGGGCGCAAAGAACTCGCACAGGCGATCGTAGCGGCGGCCTGACGATGCGGCAAAATGCACGCCATGCTCGCGTAGCGCCAAAATCAGTTCGTAGGTCTCGGGAGGCACCTGGCCGTTTTCGTCAAGCAGCGTGCCGTCCATATCGGATGCAATCAGTTTAAACATAGAAAAGCTCCCTTCGGGCTTGTTGGAATCGAACGTGTATCCGATTCCAACGTACCCAAAGGGAGCTCAAATAAGACTCCGCGGGCGTAAACGTTACAAGGACCTGGCAAATAGCTCACACATGCCAGAGGTCCTACGGTCGCGGCGCCAGGCGACACGCCACCCCGACGACTAGTCGTTTAAGAACGTCCCCGATAACTAGTCGGCGTAGGTGAAGGTCGTGACGTCGAACATGCCCTCGGGGCGGATGCGGAGCGTCGGGATGACCGGCAGGGGCAGGAAGATGATGCCCATGATGGGGTCGAGCGGCGGCTCAATACCCATGGCGCGCGCCTTGACCATAAAGTCGTCGTGCTGCGCGGCAACGTCCTCGGCCGCGCCTTCGCTCATAAGGCCACCGAGCGCCAGCGGAATGCGAGCCACGACCTCGCCGTTGCGCACTAGCACGTGACCACCTTGGCCCACGGCCTCAACGGCGGCCATCATATCGGCGGCGTTGTCGCCCACCACGCACACGTTGTGCGAGTCGTGGCCGATCGTGGAGGCAATGGCGCCACCCGTGATGGTAAAGCCGCGCACCCAGCCGCGACCGATGTGCTTGCCGACAAGACCCAGGCCAGCGGGGCCGTCGCCGTCGGCGCCCTCGGCTTGCAGCGACACGCCGCGGCCGTGGCGCTCGATCAGCATAATGCGACGCAAGTTCTCGTCAGTCTCGGGACGAACCATGCCCGTGATGGCCTTGCCCGGCACCACGTCAATCACGGCCTCGCCCGGCTTAAAGGCATAGTCGAACACGTCGAGCGATAGCTTCGGCAGCTTAACGGAGGCGCGCAGCTCATCGGCAAGGGCCGCAACCTCGGCCATCTCGGGTGCAATCTCGCCCACAAAGGTGCCGTCCTGCGCCACCAAAGCACCGGCGGCATATACGCGATGCGGAGCCGTGGCAAACGTCAGGTCATTGAGCACCAGCAGGTCGGCACGCTTGCCCGGGGCAATCGCACCGCGGAGCTCGTGCGGGTCGCGGCAGCCGTGATCCAGGCCAAACGCCTCGGCCGTGGAGAGGGACGCCATAGAGATAGCGACCACGGGGTCGATACCGGCCTCAATCGCCACGCGGCAGGCATTGTCGATCATGCCGGTTGCAAGCGCATCAGAAGGGGCGCGGTCGTCAGTCGCAAAGCAGCAGCGGCGGGCGCGCGCGGGATTCTCCAGCAGCATCGGCGACAGGTTGGCCAGATCATGGCCGCACGTACCTTCGCGCAGCATCACGTACATGCCGCGAGACAGCTTGTCGAGCGCCTCCTCGGGAATCGTCGACTCGTGGTCGGCGATAATGCCTGCCGCAGCATAGGCGTTGAGGTCCTTGCCGGCAACGAGCGGGGCATGACCGTCGACCTGTTTGGACGGCGTCTGGTTGGCAGCGTCGATACGAGCACAGGTCTCGGGATCGGCCATAAAGACGCCCGGCAGGTTCATCATTTCGCCCAGACCAAAGACATCACCCGGATATTCGGCAAAAAACGCCTGCATATCGGCAGCGGTGATGACGGCACCGGCCTGCTCGTCGGGCAGTGCGGGCACGCACGAGGGCATCATGTACTTGATGGAAATAGGAGCGCGACGACCGTCCTCGATCATAAAGCGCAGGCCGTCGAGCCCCGCCACGTTGGCAATCTCGTGGCTGTCGGCAATGGCAGTAGTGGTACCGCGCGTCGCCGCCATGCGCGCATACTCGGCAGGGCGGATGTTCGAAGACTCGATATGCAAGTGTCCGTCAATAAAACCGGGGGCAAGATAGCGGCCCTGGCAATCGATGACCTCGGTAGCCTCATACGTACCGGCGGCATCGTCGCGACCATCGTAGAGCACACCGACGATCACGCCATCCTTGACGGCAACACTACCGGGCGCTACGCGTTGGCCGTACACATCGACGATCTGCGCGTTGGCAAACAGCGTGTCGACGGGCACGCGACCCTCGGCGGCCTCGATCACAGACCTCATGACCTCAACGGACATACATACTCCTTTAACCGTAGAAAAAAGCTGCGGAGCGGACAGGCCTTCACCGCAGCAAACCAATAGCCATTGTATGCCCAAAAGGAGGCCTCCGATAACACCCCTTCCGCTTAACGGCACCGCCAAATGATCCCTTGGGGACGGAGGAAAACGGATCACCGGGTCAGACCGACCCCCTCGGTGATCCGTTTTCCTCCGTCCCCATGGGATCATCTAAAAAGGCCGCAGTCGGGATTCCCGGCTGCGGCCTTATTGCACTTGTGAGGTCAACTCGCTCGTTAGATCAGCTTGAAGCCCTTGCGCTTGCCTACGGAGAGGGTGTCGCCCAGCTTGAGGGCGCTGGGGTCGATGTTGTAGCTCTTGGGAGCCACGGCCTTGCCGTTGATCTTGACGCCGCCGCCGTCGATATCGCGACGAGCCTGGCCGGCGCTCGCCGAAAGACCCAGGTCCTTGAGCAGGCCAGCGAGGTAGATCTGGCCCTCGTCGTTGACGGTCAGCTCAACGTGCTTCTCGGGGAAGTCGGCGAGCTGGCCCTCCTTGAACACGCGGTCGAACTCGGCCTGAGCCTCGTCGCCGGCACCGGCGCCGTGGTAGGTGTCGCACAGGTCGCGACCCAGAGCGCGCTTGAGCTCGTAGGGATCGGCGGAACCGTCGGCCAGGGCAGCGTCGATCTTGTCGACCTCGGCCGGGGTGAGCGAGCTCGCCAGGCGGTAGTACTTGCCGATCATCTCATCGGGGATGGACATGGTCTTGCCGAACATATCCTTGGGCGCGTCGGTCAGGCCGATGTAGTTGCCATAGGACTTGGACATCTTGCGCACGCCGTCGGTGCCCTCGAGCAGCGGCATGGTGAGCGCGATCTGGGGCTCCATGCCCATCTTCTCCATGAGCTCACGGCCGGCGAGCAGGTTGAAGAGCTGATCGGTGCCGCCCATCTCGACGTCGGCCTTGATCTGCACGGAGTCGAAAGCCTGCATCACGGGATACAGGAACTCATGCAGGGCGATCGGCGTCTGAGACTGGTAGCGCTTGGTAAAGTCGTCGCGCTCGAGGATGCGGGCGACGGTGAACTTGGAGCACACCTGCAGCAGACCGGCCAGATCCATCGAAAGGATCCAGTCACCGTTGTGCACGATGGTGGTCTTCTCGGGATCCAGGATCTTCATGGCCTGGCTCACGTAGGTCTCGGCATTGGCCTCGATCTGCTCCTGCGAAAGCTGCGGACGGGTGGAATTCTTGCCCGAAGGGTCGCCAATCAACGCGGTACCGTTGCCGATGATGAGGGTGACGTTGTGGCCCAGGTCCTGGAACTGACGCATCTTGCGCAGCGGCACGGCGTGGCCCAGGTGCAGGTCGGGGCTGGTGGGGTCGACGCCGAGCTTGATGTTGAGGGGCTCGCCCTTCTCAAGCTTCTTGCGAAGGTCGGCCTCGGGAACGATCTGCGCGGCGCCCGAGGTGATGATACGCATTTGCTCGTCAACAGACAGCATTGGGTATCCTCCTTTTGCTATAGCACCCTCGCCGAAAACGGCGGTGCTGGAAGTCCATAAACTCTCTTATGATAACAAACTGACGCGACGCAGCACCTACGACAGGAAAATCCTCGTCCTGCCGCATGCGTCAATGGCAACTGGCAGACGTGTACCGTCACGCTCGACCAGATAGCGTACCTGCCGACGACGCAAGCAGTCGCGGCAACGAACCTGTCCCGTCGCATCGGTGGCGCAGACGCCCTCGGCGGTCAGCAGGCAGTGCTCGCACACCATAAGCTCGGGACGGTCGGCGTCGACCGGACCCAAGACGCCGGGTTCAGCGGCCAGTTCGGCAATACGCTCCGCATCATTGCCGAGCAACTCCGCCGGCAAGCACACCCGCCCCGCACCGAGTCCGCGCAGCCAGGTAAGCGTGGCCCGATTCGCGCAGAACACCGGCGCCGCCACGTCAAACGTCACGCCCAGCTCGCGAGCGATCACCGCCTGTCCCAGGTTGCGGCAGACGACGCGCCCGGCACGCTGTATCAGTGAGCGGGTCCAGTCAGCGTCACCCGTGCGGCACACCTCGTCAAGCACCACAACGGCGTCGGACAAATCAAGTTCTCCGCGCGGGTCGGCATCCATCAGCTGCCAAGCAAAAACCATGCGAGTGGGAACCGCGCACTCCACCAACTCCGTGGACGCACCGCCATCCACCGCAACGTCCTCAAAGGGCAGCACCTCAACGGCACGCGCAACGGGCGCAATCGCATCCGCCTCGGCCCGCATGCGCTCCAACACCGCCGCCGTCTGATCCAACACGCCGGCGCTGCGAATCAGGTACACCTCGCAGCCCGTGTCAACCTTACGCTTGCAATGCACGACGACGCGCTCCCCCGCTGCGGCATCCACCGGACAGGGCACCTGCGGCCAGCGCTTGGGCACATCGGGACGCGCGTCGGCACCCGGATAAAACCGGATCTCGAGCGTGTCACCCGCCGCCACGGCGGCGTCGAGCTCAACGGTCACCTCTTCGTGGCCCACAGCGACCAAGCGCCCCACGCGCACGCCCTGGTTAATCGCACGCTCAAAGCTCATCAGCTCGGCACCCGAACGCCCTCGCAGGTACGCATCGGTAAACCCACGGTTAAACGACCTTCCCAGCTCGCGCTCAAGCTCTTCCACGGCACCGGGGTCCCACGCGCCGTCGTACAGCATATCGAGTGCCCGGCGCCACACCCGCACCACGTTGAATACGTAATCGGGGTTCTTCATGCGCCCCTCGATCTTGAGCGACGCCACGCCGGCATCTACAAGCTCGGGCAGATGTGCAATACCCAGATAGTCGCGCGGGCACAGCAGGCGATCTCCCTCGACGGCGACAACGCTCTGCCCCGCCTCGTCCACCAGGTCGTACGCCAGACGGCACGGCTGCGTGCAGTCGCCGCGCATCGCCGAGCGCCCACGCCGCAGGGCCGAGAACTCGCACGCCCCCGAATAGCCGATGCAAATCGCACCGTGGCAGAATACCTCGATGGGCACGCCCGTGGCACATAGCGCCGCAATCTCGTCGACCGTCAGCTCGCGTGCCGTCGTCACGCGCTCGACCCCCAGCTCATCGGCGGCAAGTCGCACGGCGCCTTCGCTATGAACGCCCGCCTGCGTGGACAGGTGAATCTCGACCCCGGGAATCGCCGCGCGCAGCGCGCAGGCCAGCCCGGCATCGGCGACAATCAGAGCATCGGCGCCCAGCTCCAGTGCATGAGCTCCCAACGCCACCGCGTCGGACAACTCATCGTCAAACACGAACACGTTGAGCGTCACGTACACACGCACGCCATGGGCATGCGCCACGGCGCAGCCGCGCGCAAACTCGTCGTCGGTAAAACCGTGCGCACTCACACGGGCGTTAAAGCCGCCCAACCCCGCATAGATGGCATCGGCGCCCGCGGCGATGGCCGCAAACATCTGGTCGAGCCCGCCCGCCGGCGCCAGCAGCTCGGGCAGCGCCGCACCGGCAGCATCCAATCCAGTCTTGTGTTGTCCGCTCGGCCCCATCGCCCGAATCGCCATCGGCAAACTCCTTACCAAGGTATGCATTCACTCTGAAAAATGCCGTCTTCCAGCATACACGAGGCCTCGCGCGCCCCGTTTGGTTTATCGTGTAATAACTTATGTCCATCCTGCCCCGACGGCACATCCGCCGTCCGGCACGACATACCTGGAGGTCAATATATGGGTCCTCGCCAACGACAGGGACGCAGCCGTTCAAAGACGCATGCCCTGCCCATAATCCTGCTCTCGTTTTTGGGCTTTTTGCTGATTGCGGGCGTGGCATTTGGCATCGGCATGGTCGGCAACGTCAACCGCTGGCTGTCCGATCTGCCCGACTACACCGACGCCAACGCGTATCTGGTGAGCGAGCCCACCGAGATCGTCGACTGCAACGGCAACAAGATCGCGAGCTTCTACACGCAAAACCGCAAGTCCATCACCAAGGACAAGGTCTCCCCCTACGTGCTACAGGGCACCGTTGACGTCGAGGACGAGCGCTTCTACGAGCACGGCGGTATCGACCTGTGGGGTATCGCGCGTGCTGCGGTGGCAACCCTCGGCGGCGGGCACGAAGGCGCCTCGACTATCACCCAGCAGCTGGTGCGCAACACCATCCTGCAGGAGGAGCAGTTCGACTCGACCATCGAGCGTAAGGTGCGCGAGGCCTACATCGCCGTAAAGATGGAGGACATGTACTCCAAAGACGAGATCCTCATGATGTACCTCAACACCATCTATTACGGTCACGGCGCCTACGGTATTGAGGCCGCCGCCGAGACCTACCTGTCCAAGAGCGCCGCAGACCTCACCCTGAGCGAGGCCGCGCTGTTGATCGGCCTTCCCAACTCGCCCTCGCAGTACGACCCCACGGTCAACCCCGACCTGGCGCTGTCCCGTCGCAACAAGGTCCTCGACAACATGCTGCGCCTGGGCCACATTACGCAGGAGGAGCACGATGCCGCACAGGCCGAGCCCATCACCCTCAACGTGACCGAAATCTCGGGCAGCGGCGTTGACGTATACTCGCAGCCCTACTTTGTCGCCTATGTTAAGCAGCTGCTGGAGCAGGAGTTCTCGACCGACGTGCTCTTTAAGGGCGGCCTGACCGTCAAGACCACCATCGACCCCACGATGCAGCAGGTGGCAGAGAATGCCGTTCGCGAGCAGCTCGACACGCTCTCGCTCGACGGCCTGGACATGGGCATGGTCGTCGTCGACCCCAAGACCGGCTACATCAAGTGCATGGTGGGCGGCTACGATTACAACGCCGACGAGAACCACGTAAACCATGCCACGGCCAAGCGTCCCGTCGGCTCCACCTTTAAGGCCTTTACGCTGGCAACTGCCATCCAAAACGGCATGAACCCCAACGTCACCCTCAACTGCAACTCGCCGCTCAAGGCCAAGGGCACCACGACCGAGGTCCAAAACTACGCCAACCATAGCTATGGCAACATCACGCTTAAGCAGGCGACGGCATACTCCTCCAACACCGGCTACATCCAGGTGGCGGAAGCCGTCGGCAACAGCAAGATCATCTCGCTCGTCAAAAAGCTCGGCATCGATCCCGCCAAGGACAACATCGAGGACGTTCCCGTCATGACCCTCGGCACCGGCTCGATCTCGCCGCTCGAGATGGCCGCCGCCTACGCGACGTTTGCCAACGGCGGCTACTATCGCCAGCCGATCGCCATCACCGAGATTGACTCTCGTACCGGTTCGGTGCTGTACCAGCACACCGACAATCCCTCACAGGTACTTACCGAGGGCGAGGCCGCCGCGGTCACCGATGTTCTGTCCGGCGTCATGAAGGGCGGCGGTACGGGTGCTGCCGGCGCCCTGAGCGTCAACCAGCCCTATGCCGGCAAGACGGGCACCACCGACAACACCACCAACCTGTGGTTCTGCGGCTATACCCCGCAGCTGGCGTGCGCCCTGTGGACCGGCTATTCCGCGGGCGAGATTCCCATCCAAAAATACGGCACAGACCTGCTGGGCGACAGCACCAACCTGCCTGTCTTTAAGCGGTTTATGAACACCGTTCTGACCGGTACCGAGCGCGAGGAGTTTGCGACCGGAACGGCGCCCACCTACAAGAACAACAGCGTCTGGAAGTTCTACGGCACCAACAACACCAAGAAGACGGAGAACGACGACAAGGACGAGAACGAGGACGAAGAGGAAACCACCACAACGACTACCACGACGACCACGACCACCGAGACCACGGGCGGCGACACCACCGGCGGCACCGGTACGACCGGTGGCTCGACGGGCGGCTCCACTGGTGGTTCGACCGGCGGCGATGGCGGCACGCCTACGCCTACGCCTACGCCTACACCCACTCCCGACCCCTCGCCCACGCCTGACGATACGGTTGGCTAGAAATTCATCCGGCCATTAGCAACAAGGCCCCCGAGCAGCTTATTAAAGTGCTCGGGGGCCTTTTAGTTTAAAGCGACCTGGTGGACGGCCTTTATACCGGCAAACAATATAGGGGGTACCGACCAACGTCGATACCCCCTTACAAGCCACCATGTCACGCACACAGTGCCGAGCGCACGACCCGCACGCCTACTTGCGAGAATTGCTCAGCTTATTGATCAGCGCCTCGAGACGCTCGCCGTCCTCGGCCGTCTGGGCAATAACCAAAATCGTATCGTTGCCGGCAAGCGAGCCAAGCACATCGGGCAACTCTGCCGCATCAACGGCGGCGGCGATGCCGGAAGCCGTACCAGGCTGAGCCTTGATCATAACCAGATTATCGGTGCGCAGAACGCCCGTTACGAGCTCGGAAACCATACGCTGCAGGTGCAGGTCCTCTGCCAGAACATAGATACCCTCGGGGAGCTTACGCAGCCCCATATCGGCAATATCGCGAGAGACAGTCGCCTGCGTGCAATCAAAGCCCATAGCGCGGAGCTCATCGACCAGCACGCGCTGCGTGCGGACGTCCTTATTGCGCACAATATCTCTAATGGCATCCTGGCGCCCATTGCGTTTTTTAGCCATACAAACCCTCTCTCCAAAAGATGGCGGAGACAATCAATCAGTGACTGAATAGTTTAACGCTATTTGAAGGCTTTTGTGTATAAGAACGCATTTCGAAACAATTCTATGCAAATTTGTTTCGAAATGAGCCGTTTAGGCGGTTTTTGCGCCCGTCCGGTTAAGAAAAGCTGCCAGATGCGTACACATCACGCAGCGCGCGGGCTTGGCGCTGGCGATCGGCCCAAACAACAAACCGAGTCCCCGATGGTTATCCTTGAGCGCGGCGACCATCTGACGGGTTCGAGGCGCCTCGAGCATATCACGCATGCGGGCGGAACGCTCGATTGACGACACTCCATGCGGGCTAAGACACAAATTCTCGATGCAGGCGACCAGTCCGGCAAAGTAGAACTTTTGGCTTGCCAGCTTGAGCCGACCACCGCTATCTGCTTCCGAGAGTGAGTCCGCAAGCTCGTCGAGCGCTCGAGTGTCATCGGATATCCTGGCATACATGGTGGGATCAAAGGCATCTGTAAGCTTAGGTGCCACCGCGTGGAAACAAGCGTCGCCGCAGCCGGACACGAATCGTGCCTGCGAGAGCGCATAAGCCATAAACTCAACCGTACGGTACGCCTTGCCGCGCGACAGGCATGCCTCAAACAGCGGACGGCTATACATCACGCCAGAGGTCTGAGCGACTAGGCCGCCCAAAATCAACTGGGGCAGCCCAGTCACCATAGAAGACTCGTCTTCTATGGCAATAGAGGCAGCATCCAAGACGCGCGAATGGCGTTCTCGATGTGCATCATAGCGGTCGAGCGACACCGTGGGGAACACTATGTCTGCCGCAGTATCGCACGCGATATCGACCATCTTGGAAAGGGACTGCGGAGCAAACCACTCATCGGCGTTCATAGCGATGATTTGAGAGCCGCGCGAGACAGCAAAACCGGCACGAAGGCAAGCGCCGCGCTTCGCGTCCTCGACGTCAATCAAATCAATATGGATGTCCCTGTCGGCAGCAACTTGAAGCGAATGGCGCACACCGGGCGCAGCATCGCGGCAAACAACGACAATCTGCAAATCGTAGAGGTCTTGGTTCTGGATACTCTCGAGCGCACGCATCGCATAGCTGGGCGAACCTTCTACCACAAGGATCACCGAAAGTCGCGGATGCGAGCCACGTCGAACCAAGTTATCCGTCCTCTCGACAGCAATGAATCAAACCGTGGTTCATGGTACACCCCGGCAATAAAAGCAATGAGACACCGGTTGTATTGCACTCCAAGAACAGATGTTGCACACGCGCAGCCCACAGATAATGGGTGTCGACGCACGACGCGTCGAGCCCTCCCCTAGTCGAGCACGACGAGCTCGGCGGGATCGTAATCCACGCCCATAAACGTAAGGCCGCAGGCAGGAGCCGTGGGGCCCGCAGCGGTACGGTCGCAAGCATCGATGACCTCGCGCATCCACTCGGGTTCACGGCGATGCATGCCAATCGCGACAAGCGTGCCAACGATCGTACGGACCATCGAATGCAGAAACGCATTGCCCTCGATGGTAAACGTCAGGATGTCCTCGCCAAACGCAACCTCATGGCCAAACTCGGCGCGCATTACGCAGCGGTGCGTAGGTTTGCCCACGGCAGAAGCAACCTTGCAAAAGCTTTTAAAGTCCTGCTCGCCCAGCAGCGCGGGGCAGGCAGCAGACATAGCCTCAACATCCAAGGGATAGCGATGCCACCACACCGCACCGCGGGACAGCACGGGGCGCGCATCTCGATCGGCAATACGGTACGTATACGTACGGGAACGCGCGTCAAAACGTGCAGAAAAGCCTTTACGGGCCTTGTAGACCTCGTTGATGGCGATATCTTTGGGCAGCAGGGCATCCATAGCCCGCAGCCACCTACGGCGCGTTAGGGCGAGCTCAGCGTCCGTTACGGGCACGCTGATGTACTGAGCCACGGCATGCACGCCGGCATCGGTGCGACCCGCGCACGTCAGATCGATCGGACGGCGAAGCAGCGTCTCGATGGCTCGACGCAGCTCACCCGCAACCGTCGTCTGTCCCGGCTGCTCGGCAAAGCCGCTATAGGACGAGCCATCGTATGCCACGCGGAAAACGAGCGTGGCATCGAGCTCTGGAATCGAATTGAAATCAGACGGCGCGGTCATGGGCGCTCCCAACAAACAGGCAATGGCATTTCGACAAAAAAAGAGGGGTACGCGAACGTACCCCTCGAATATAGCCTATGCAGACGGATTGTCTACTCAGCGGTCTCCTCAGCAGGAGTCTCCTCGGCAGCCTCGACCTTCTTGGGAGCAGCGGCCTTCTTGGGGGCCGGAGCAGCCTTCTTGGCCTTAGGCGTGCAAGGCTCGGTGACGAGCTCCATGATAACGATAGGAGCGTTATCGCCCTTACGGTTACCGAGCTTCATGATGCGGGTGTAACCGCCGTTGCGGTCCTGCCACATGCCCTGAGCAGCCTTGTCGAAGATCTCGGCAACGAGCTGCTTATCGCCGAGCTTGGCGATAGCCAGACGACGAGAGTGCAGGTCGCCCTTCTTGGCCCAGGTGATGATCGGGTCGACGACCGAACGCAGCGCCTTAGCGCGGGTCTCGGTGGTCTTGATGCGGTCGTTCTCGAAGAGGGCCTTAGCAAGGCTCTTCTTCATGGCCTTGGTGTGGCTCGCATCGGTGCCGAGCTTCAGGCCCTTCTTAACGTTGTGACGCATGGTCTAGTTTCTCCTCAAATATGCGAAGCATTAAGCCTTCAGGCTCAGGCCCATGGACTCAAGCTTGTCCTTCACTTCCTCGATCGACTTAACACCGAAGTTACGGATGTTGAGCAGATCGTTCTCCGAGAACTCAACGAGCTGACGGACCGAGTGAATGCTGGCGCGCTTAAGGCAGTTGTAGGAACGGACGGAAAGGTCCAGATCCTCGATCTGCTTGTCCAGCTCGGCGTTGTCGTTGGTGACCTCGGGAGCGAAGATCGAAGCCTCCTCCTCGACCTCGGGGGTCTCGGCAAGGTTCATAAAGGCGGCCATATGCTGGTTGATGATATTGGCAGCCTGGACCACGGCGTCGCGAGGGGCGATGGAGCCGTTGGTCTCGATCTCGAGGACAAGGCGGTCGTAGTCGGTGTGCTGACCGACACGGCAAGCCTCAACGAGCTTGGCGCAACGGGAAACCGGCGAGTACAGCGAGTCGACGTGGATCACACCGATGGGATCGTTGTCGCGCTTGTTGGCCTCGCCAGAAACATAGCCGCGGCCATAGCCGATGCGCATGCTCATGGTGAGATGGCCGCCCTCGGTGAGCGTAGCAATGTGCTGCTCGGGGTTGACCAGCTCAAACTCGGACGGAATAAAGAAGTCCGCACCGGTGACCTCGCAGGGGCCCTCAACCGAGATGGTGGCGGTCGCCTCGTCGGTCGTGCCGAGAGCCCTGAAGACAAGACCCTTGACATTCAGGACGATGTCGGTGACATCCTCGACCATGTTAGGGATGGTCATGAACTCGTGCTGCGCACCATCGATCTGAATAGCCTCGACGGCGGCACCCTCGAGCGAGGACAGAAGAACGCGACGAAGGGAGTTACCCAGCGTATCGCCGTAACCACGCTCGAGCGGCTCGACGGAGACACGAGCAGACGTCTCGTTGATCTCTTCGACCTGAACCTGAGGCCTAATGAATTCTGACATGTATTACCTCCAGCCTCAGCAGCCCGGATGGACTACTTAGAGTAGAGCTCGACGATGAGCTGCTCGTTGATATCACCGCTGATCTGCTCACGCGTCGGCAGAGCGAGCACGTTACCAGACAGCTTCTCGATATCGACCTCGAGCCAGCCAGGGACCTCAAAGCGCTCGGAGGAAATCAGGGCCTCCTTGATGGGGAGGAGGTCACGGAACTTCTCGCCGACAGCGACGACGTCGCCGGCCTTGACGCGGTAGGACGGGATGTCCACACGCTTGCCGTTCACGGTGAAGTGACCGTGACGGACGGACTGACGAGCCTCTTTGCGGGTGCGGGCGAAGCCAAGACGGAAGACGACGTTGTCGAGGCGAGACTCAAGGATGATCATGAGGTTCTCACCGGTGACGCCGTTCATCTTGCGGGCCTTGTTGAAGTAGCCGTGGAACTGCTTCTCCAGAACGCCATAGATGAACTTGACCTTCTGCTTCTCGCGCAGCTGCATGCCGTACTCAGATTCCTTGCGACGGCGCTTGGGCTGACGGATAGATTCCTTCTTGCTGCTGTAACCGAGCTCAGCGGGATCGATCCCGAGCTGACGGCAGCGCTTAAGAACAGGAGTCCTGTCGATTGCCATATTGATACGATCCTTTCAGTTACACGCGGCGACGCTTCTTGGGGCGGCAGCCGTTGTGCGGAATGGGGGTCTTGTCCTGGATGCTCGAGACCTCGAGGCCAGCAGCCTGGAGGGAGCGGATGGCGGTCTCACGACCGGAGCCGGGGCCCTTGACGAAGACGGAAACCTTCTTCATACCGTGCTCCATGGCCTGCTTGGCAGCAGCCTCGGCAGCCATCTGGGCAGCGAACGGCGTGGACTTACGGGAGCCCTTGAAGCCCACCTGGCCAGCCGACTTCCAGGAAATGACGTTGCCCTGGGGATCGGTGATCGAAACGATCGTGTTGTTGAACGTAGAACGAATGTGAGCCTGGCCCACGGAAATGTTCTTACGGTCCGCGCGCTTCAGACGGGCAGCGCGAACGTTCTTCTTAGCAGTAGCCATCTATCTAGCGCTCCTTATTTCTTCTTCTTAGCACCGATCTGACGCTTCGGGCCCTTGCGGGTACGAGCGTTAGTGTGGGTGCGCTGGCCGCGGACCGGGAGGCCCTTGCGGTGACGAAGGCCGCGGTTGCAGCCGATGTCCATAAGGCGCTTGACGTTCTGGTTGCGCTCACGGCGGAGGTCGCCCTCAACCATGATCTGGTTCTTATCGATATAATCGCGGATGGCGTTAACCTCATCCTCGGTGAGGTCCTTAACGCGCGTATCCACGTTAACGTTGCACTCGACGCAGATCTTCGTCGCAGTGGTGCGGCCGATGCCGTAAATGTAGGTCAGACCGATCTCAACGCGCTTCTCACGCGGGAGGTCGACACCATTAATACGGGCCAACGTAGTCTCCTCTCTTAACCCTGACGCTGCTTATGACGGGGGTTCTCGCAAATGACGAGGACCTTGCCATGGCGCCTAATGATTTTGCACTTATCGCACATCTTCTTGACCGAAGGACGTACCTTCATCGTTCTTCCTTTCGGTAGCGCTCAAACTACTTCCCTACTATCTACTCGCCCAGCCGCAGGCGTTTAAAACTATGGCTGGTCTTCACACACAATCCGACCGTAGGTTGAGCTAAGCCTGCAGCCGGAAATGGAGTGCGTGTATGCGTGCCGCTATTTGTAGCGATAGGTGATGCGACCGCGGGTCAGGTCGTACGGGGAAAGCTCCACGACAACCCTGTCACCGGGGAGAATACGGATGTAATTCATTCGGATCTTGCCAGAAATGTTGCACAGAACCGAATGACCGTTCTCGAGCTCAACCTTAAACATGGCATTGGGCAACGGTTCCTTTACCGTACCCTCGAGCTCAATTGCGTCTTCCTTCTTCACAAGCAATCATCTTTCTCTAGAAAACGACAGCGATTGAGTATTCTACAATACGCATGCACGTATCGTAGTATCTTCGTAATGGCTCCACAACTAAGTGGAACTTGTTACATTTGAAATGTAAAACAAAGCCGTTCCCTGATGCCCAAGATCGCCTTGAAATGAGAAGGCATAGACCATGGGGTCATGCCTTCGAAATTGAAAGGCGAGGTTGGGCATCAGGGGGCGGCGACTTTTACATTTCACCGCCTTGCAAGGAACACCAAGCACCTTGGGCATCCGTGGTGAGAATCACCGGACCGTCATTGGTAATGGCGACGGTGTTCTCGTAGTGCGCGGCGGGCAGGTGGTCGTTGGTCGTAACAATCCAACCGTCGGAGCCCGTGCTCACATGGTTGGAACCCATCGTAACCATCGGCTCGATGGCAATGACCATGCCGGCCTGGAGGCGAACGCCCCTCCCCTTCTTTCCATAATTAGGAACGTTGGGGTCCTCGTGCATCACACGGCCAATGCCATGGCCCACATAGTCACGAAGCACGCCGTAACCGTGAGACTCAGCGAGGGACTGAACGGCATAACCGACGTCCCCGATATGGTTACCGGGAACAGCCTGCTCGATGGCAGCCTTAAGGCAATCGCGCGTAACCTCGCACAGGGCCTTGGCCTCGGGCGTGGGTGTGCCGACAAAAAACGTCCAAGCGTTATCGCCGACCCAACCGTCGACAACGGCTCCCGTATCGATGGAAATGATATCGCCATCGCGCAGGATCATGTCGGGGTTGGGAATACCGTGGACAACGGCATCGTTGATCGATGCGCAAATGGTTCCGGGGAACCCGCCGTAACCCTTAAAGGCCGGGGTGCCGCCATGCATGCGGATAATCTGCTCCGCGAGCTGATCGAGCTCAAAGGTCGAAACGCCGGGACGAACCATGGCTCCAACGTGGCGGAGCGCCATCTTAGATAGCGCTCCTGCCTTCTTCATCTGCTCGATTTGCGTTGCAGACTTAATCTTGATCATAGACCGAGAGCCTCTTTGACATCCCCGTACACGGTCTCGCGAGCCTGGTCACCGTTGACCGACTTGAGCAGACCCTGACCACGATAGTAGTCGACGAGCGGGCTCGTGGACTTCTCGTAGACGTCGAGACGGTTCTTGATGGTCTCGGGCTTGTCGTCGTCGCGCTGATACATCTCGCCGGCGCACTTGGGGCAGGTAGCATCGGCAGCGGTGCCGGTGTAACCGCAGGCGCGGCAGGTGCGACGCGAAGACAGACGATCGATGATGACCTCGGGGGCCACGTCGACCAGAAGGGCGCAGTCGATCTCGCGACCCATGGCGGAGAGCTCGGAATCGAGCGTCACAGCCTGGGCGGTGTTGCGCGGGAAGCCGTCGAGGATGAAGCCCTGCTGGGCGTCATCGGCGGCAAGGCGCTCCTTGACAAGGTCGATCACGAGCTGGTCGGGAACGAGCTCGCCAGCGTCCATGTACTTCTTAGCCTGAATACCAAGCTCGGTGCCACCCTTGACGGCAGCACGCAGCAGGTCGCCCGTGGAAATGTGAGCGACGCCAAACTCGGCGACGAGCTCCTGTGCGACGGTGCCCTTACCGGCACCCGGAGCTCCGAGCAATACGAGGTTCATGAGCAATCCTCCTCTAGCCTATTTAAAGAATCCATCGTAATCATACATCTTGATCTGGCCTTCGAGCTTATCGACCGTGTCGAGCACGACGCCGACCATGATGAGGATGGACGTGCCGCCAAATGCCTGGATCAGATGGTTACCCGTGAAGGAGAAGATGATCGAAGGCACGATGGCGATGAGCGCCAAAAAGACAGCGCTGGGAAGCGTAATCTTGTTGAGCGCGTTCTTGATGTAGGCCGCGGTAGCCCTACCCGGACGCACGCCCGGAATAAAGCCGCCCTGCTTCTTAAGGTTATCGGCCGTGTCATCGGGGTTGAACACCATGGAGGTGTAGAAGTACGCGAAGAACACGATGAGGACAACGTTAAGCACCCAGTTGAGCCAACCGGTCGAAAGCGCAGAGGCAACTGCCTGAATCCAGCCGATGCCGGGGAAGAACACGGCAATCTGAGCCGGGAAGTACAGCAGCGCCGAAGCGAAGATGATCGGCACGACGCCCGCGGTGTTGACCTTGATGGGCAGGTAGGTGGTCTGTCCACCCATCATGCGACGGCCCACGACGCGCTTGGCGTAGGAGACCGGAATGCGGCGCTGGCCGCGCTCAAGGAAAACGATCAGCGGGATAACCAGCAGGATGATGGCGCAGATGATCACCATGGTGATGATGCCACCGGCATTGCCCTCGGTGCTGGAGAAGATAGCCTGCGGCAGACCGGCCATGATGTTCGCAAAGATGATCAGCGACATGCCATTGCCGATACCGCGCTGGGTGATGAGCTCACCAATCCACATGATCAGCATGGCGCCCGCAGTGAGCGTGCCGACGACCATGAGGTCGAAGATGATCTCGGGAGCGCCGGCGCCATTAAAGCTGATGCCGAAGCTCTTAAAGAGGAAGAGGTAACCCACGGAGTTGAGGATTGCCAGAGCCAAGGTGAGGTAACGCGAATACTGCGTAATCTTGGTCTGACCGACCTCGCCCTCGCGGGCAAGCTCATGCAGGGAAGGCACGACGGCCTGGAGCATCTGGAGGATGATCGAGCTGGTGATGTAAGGCATGATGCCCAGCGAAAACACCGACACATAGCTCAACGCGCCGCCAGAGAAAAGATTCAGGAGGGCCATAGCACCTGCGGCGACCGAATTGTTATCGGTCGAGAAAAGGCCCAGCATCCCCTGGAAGGGAATGCCGGGCACAGGAACGTGCGCACCAATGCGGTACACGACGAGCATAGCTATGGTAAAAAGAATCTTTTCGCGCAATTCTTTGATGCGGAAAGCATTCTTAAGACCATTTAGCACGGCAGCTCGACCTTTCCGCCGGCGGCCTCGATCTTGGCCTGCGCAGAAGCGCTGACCTTGTCGACCTTGACCGTGAACTTCTTGGTGAGCTCACCATTGCCGAGCACCTTGACGGGCTCGAACTCGCTCTTGGTGATGCGAGCGGCCTTAAGAGCGGCACCGTCGATCACAGCGCCATCCTCGAACTTACGCTCGAGACGCTCAACGTTAACAGCGGTGTACTCGATACGACGGGGGTTGCGGAAGCCCGGAAGCTTGGGCAGGCGCATAGCCAGCGGAGTCTGGCCACCCTCGAAGCCGGCACCCTTGGTGCCGCCAGAGCGGGAACCCTGGCCCTTCTGGCCGCGGCCAGAAGTGGTGCCGTGACCCGAAGAATTGCCACGGCCGACGCGCTTACGGTTCTTGGTGGAACCGGGCGCGGGAGTAAGATCGTGAAGCTGCATTTGCTACTCCTCTACAATCTCGACAAGGTGCTTGACCTTGAAGATCATGCCGCGGACGGACTCGTTGTCAGCAATCTCGCGAACCTCGCGGATCCTGTGGAGACCGAGGGCACGGACAGTACGGACCTGGTCCTGCTTGCAACCGTTGGTGCTGCGGACCTGCTTGATCTTGATGGTGTCAGCCATGCTTAGTTCTCCTTACCGACGAACATCTCGGAGACCGTCAGGCCACGGCGAGCCGCGACGTCCTCAGGGCTGGAGAGCTCCTTGAGGCCCTCGACGGCAGCCTTGATGATGTTGAGGCCGTTGTCGGTACCGAGGGACTTGGACAGGACGTTCTTGATGCCAGCAAGCTCAAAGAGGGGACGCACAGCGCCGCCGGCGATAACGCCGGTACCCTCGACAGCGGGCTTGATGATGATGCGGCCGGCACCAAAGTGGCCGAGAACCTCGTGCGGGATGGTGCCCTGCTCGGTCACCGGCACGTGGAACATGTTCTTCTTGGCATCGAGAGACGCCTTGGAGATGGCCAGGGGCACCTCAGCGGACTTGCCCATGCCAACGCCGACGTTGCCCTTGCCGTCGCCAACGACGACGAGAGCGACGAGGCTCATGCGACGACCGCCCTTGACGGTCTTCGACACGCGGTTGATGTAAACGACGCGCTCCTCGAACTCGGAGGCCTCGCGCTGCTGCTTCTGATTACGAGCCATGTGCTACATACCTCCTAGAACTCGAGACCGGCGGCACGAGCACCGTCGGCGAGGGCCTTGACGCGGCCATGGTAGATACGGCCACCGCGATCGAAGGCGACCTTGGTGATGCCGGCCTCGATGGCGCGCTTGCCAACGAGCTGACCGACCTTCTCCGCAGCCTCCTTGTTCGAGGTGTGGGTGCCCTTGAACTCGGCCTCGAGGGTCGAGGCAGAGACGAGCGTCAGGCTGGAGCCCTTGCTGTCGTCGATGATCTGGGCATAGATGTTGGCGTTAGTACGGGTCACGCGAAGACGCGGACGCTCGGAGGTACCCGAGACCTTGCCGCGAACACGACGCTGACGACGCTTGAGGCCTTCCAGCTTCGCCTTATGCTTGTTCATACGTAAACTCCTAAAAAGGTTGATCTTGCCAGCACCTGACGGGGTGCTGGTCTTATGCGAGTGAGTCGGTTACGACTACTTGGCGGCCTTACCCAGCTTGCGGCGGATGTGCTCGCCAACGTAGTGGATACCCTTGCCCTTGTAAGGCTCGGGAGGACGATGGCCGCGGATCTCAGCGGCGATCTGACCGACCTGCTGCTTGTTGATACCCTTGACGTTCACGTGGGTGTTGTCGGGAACCTCGAAGGTGATGCCCTCGGGAGCCTCGACGATCACGGGGTGCGAGAAGCCCAGGGAGAACTCGAGGTTCTTGCCCTTCTGCTGCACGCGGTAACCGACGCCGGCGAGCTCGAGCTTCTTCTCGAAGCCCTCGGAAACGCCAACAACCATGTTGTGGATGAGGGCGCGGGTGAGGCCGTGGCGGGCACGGGTCTCACGCTCGTCGTCGGGACGGGAAACGGTGAGGACGTTGTCCTCGACGTTGATAGCGAGCTTCTCAAAGACATCGAGCTCGAGCTGGCCCTTGGGGCCCTTGACGACAACGTTGTTGCCGTTGACTGCCACTTCGACTCCGGCGGGAATCTGGACAGGCTTATTACCGATACGAGACACGGTGATCTCCTTTCCTTCTACCTACCGAGCGAATTACCAGACGTAAGCGATGATCTCGCCGCCGACGTTGTGCTTGCGAGCATCGCGGTCGGTCATGACGCCATGGCTGGTGGAAATAATGGCGGTACCAAGGCCACCGCGGACGCGGGGCATGTCGGCAACGCCGGTGTACTTACGCAGGCCCGGCTTGGAAATGCGGCGGATGCCGTTGATGACCTTAGCCTTCTTGGGACCATACTTAAGCGTGATGTGCAGAGTCTTCTGGGGAACGGTGTCCTCGACATCGTAGCCCTCGATGTAGCCCTCCTCGTGCAGAACACGAGCGATCTCGACGAGCTTCTTGCTGCTCGGCATGGAGACCGTGGCCTTGTTCACAGAGTTAGCGTTACGGATGCGCGTAAGCATATCTGCGATCGGGTCTGTAAGGTTCATACAGATTCTCCTTCGTTCTTGATGAACACGTGCTCTTGGTTCTTCGCCGCCCTTAACGGCAAAGCCTTTTTAGCGCGTTTTCCCTGTTCCAAACTGATGCTTGAAACGCTGGTAGTGACTTACCAGCTGGCCTTCTTAACGCCGGGAAGCTCGCCCTTGAGTGCAAGCTCGCGGAAGCAGACACGGCACAGGCCGAACTTGCGGTACACAGAGTGCGGACGGCCGCAGCGCTGGCAGCGCGTGTACTCACGAGTAGAGAACTTCTGCTTGCGATTGCACTTGACGATCATCGATGTCTTAGCCACTTATATCCTCCTCACATAGAGTATTGTTCGCCCCAAGCGCCGCCCCCTTCTGGGAACGGCGCTCATAGGGCAGGTGAACCTATTTCTTGAACGGGAAACCGAAGGCGTCCAGAAGGGCCTTGGCCTCCTCATCGGTGTTGGCGGTGGTCACGAAAGTGATGTCCATACCACGCTGGTGATCGACGGAGTCGAAGTCGATCTCGGGGAAGATGAGCTGCTCGGTGACGCCCATGGAGAAGTTACCACGGCCGTCGAAGCTCTTGGCGGAGATGCCGCGGAAGTCGCGGATACGGGGGATCGCGACGGAGGTCAGACGATCGAAGAACTCCCACATACGGTCGCCACGCAGGGTAACCTTGCAGCCGATCGGCATACCAGCGCGCAGGCGGAAGGTAGCGATGGACTTGCGGGCACGGGTGATCATCGGCTGCTGGCCGGTGATGGCGCGCAGGTCGCGCACGGCACCGTCGATGGCCTTGGAATCGGTAGCGGCCTCGCCGACACCCATGTTCACGACGATCTTCTCAAACTTGGGGATCATCATGACGTTCTCGTACTGGAACTTGTCCTGAAGCTGCTGCTTGACCTCGTTGTTGTACTTGGTCTTCAGACGCGGCACATACTTCTCTTCTGCCATTGTTCACTCCTTCTTGGGGTTTTAAGCACGGGGCGTGGCCACGATGGGTTGTCCTCGTGCCTCCTGGCTGCATCCGCGCCGCTCATGGCATGTTGCGGTTTGGACTCGACGCAGCAGGAGCCGACAAAACAATCGGTACTATACGCGCATCGGGAGCGTATTTCCAGAAAAACCTCGTCTGCCTGCACAACTCCACAACTCCCCCGCACAAATGGGTCCCAAAAAGCAGTTGCGGTGAAATAGGGACTGTTTGGCGGCCTAACAGGCTTAAACAGTCCGTATTTCACCGCAACTTATTGGTGGGGATGCGATTAGCGCTTGCGGGGGACGAGTTTGGTGCGGCGCAGGTGGATCATCTCGGCGGCGATGGAGATGGCGATCTCCTCGGGGTCCTCGGCCTCGATGGCAACGCCGATCGGAAGGTGCAGCTCGTCGATCTGGTCCTGCGTAAAACCTTCCTGCTCCAGGCGGGCACGCACAAAGGCCGTCTTGCGGCGCGAACCCAGACAGCCCAGGTAGGCAGGCTTGGCACGCATGGCCTGAATCACCACGTCGATATCGGACTTGTGACCCGCCGTGGCGACGACCACCAAGTCGCGCGGACCGATGGGACACAGCTCGCTCAGGTTCTTGTAATCGACCAGGCGACGATCGTAGACACCGGGCACCCATTCGGGCGTCAACGTGCCGGGGCGGTCATCGCAGGCCACGACGGCAAAGCCCGCCGCCGTGAGCACGCGCGCCGTCGCGGCGCCCACGTGTCCGCAGCCAAAGATGTAGGTCAGGCCCTCGGGGCAGAGCGTCTCGATGTGCGCCGCGGGAATCTCAGAGGCAGCGTTGGTGTAGGTGACGTTACTCCCCTCCTCCACCAGTGAAAGCCCGGGGCAGCCCGCAATGGTATGGCGCGATGCCTCGCCATGGTACTCGGCCACATCGCCCTCGAGCGCGCTCGCGATAAACGGCTCAAAGTCGATGACGAAGTCGCCGATGCGCCGATAGACCAAGACGTCGGCAATTTCCTGGAACAACGGTGCCTGGGTCGCATCCAGATGCAGATAGCACAGGCAAATGGCTCCGCCGCAGATCATGCCGGTATCGGAGTTCTCGCCGCCCATGGTGTAGCGGACCAGACGCGACTGTCCCGCGCTCAGGAGTTCGCGCGCCTCATCCAGCGCAAAGAGCTCAATCTTGCCGCCGCCGATAGTGCCCGCCTGGCTGCCGTCGGCAAAGACGGCCATCCATGCGCCCACACCGCGCGGTGACGACCCCGCCGTGCCGGCCACGACCGCCAGCTCGCACGTCTCGCCAGCACGCAGGGCGGCAAGCGCCGCATTCACAACATCGAGCTTTTCCATTGCCGCCTTCTATCCTCTAAAGATATCGGTGAGCATAGCGAGTGCCTCGAGCACGCCGCCGCCGACCGACGTCGCCTTGTCCGAAATGTAGTTGATATAGCTGGCATCGCCGCGCGGATCGACATCGGCGCATTTAAAGCCCTCAGTCACCTGCACGCCGTTCGCCAAAAGCCCGCGCAGGCAGCCATCGATCTGTGTGCACATGGGCGTATCGTCCGCGTAGCCAATCACGTCTCCGGCGCTCACGATGTCGCCGATTGCGCGGTCGGACCGAAACACGCCGGCGGCGGGGCTGTGGATAACGCGCTCCTTGCCATAGCCGGCGATCACGCCCGGCACGCCCGTGTTGGGCTGGGGCGAGCCCTGGGTAATGACACGGCCCAAAAAATGCCCGCGCATGGTCTCGACCACGGCGTCGCAATCGACCGGCGCGGTAAAGCCCGGCCCCACGGCGATGACGGTAGGCGCCATGTCGCGCGTGGTGCCCAGGTTGCGCTTGGCCAGAATCGCGTCGACCACAGCCGCGGGTTTAAGCTCATCGAGCATCTTGGCCTGAGGGTCCACCACGACGGCAACATCCCCCGCTTGGGTAATCTCGAGCGCCTCTGCCGGCGTCTGCGCCAAGCGAGCGCGAATGCCCTCGACCTGGACCTCGCCCAGGCGAATAGCCTCGCAAAAACTGATTGTGCGGCGGATGCACGTGGGAACCGCGATATCGGCCATGACGACCGACACGCCGGCGCGCACCAAGCGAGCGGCGACACCCGTGGCGATATCGCCGGCGCCGCGAACATAAACGAGCATTCCCGGGGCACCTCCCTGTGCTACGGTTTGAGCAGAGCAAAAGCGGTTCGACCGCTACTCTGATGATTATTTATTATCACAGTATTATACGGCGGTGAACAGATGGAAACGGTTAGCGGCAATCTTGCCTCGGCGCTCAGGATCGAGCCGGGCATTACCGCGATTATCGGCAGCGGCGGCAAGTCGACGTTGCTCAAAACGCTGGGTCTTGAGCTCATGCGCGCTGGCGGCCGCGTGCTCCTCTGCACCACCACGCATATGCTTCCCGTTGCCGGCGTGCCATGGGACGGGTCGAATCGTCGCCTGGACGCCGCGCCTTGGAAGCCGGGCGCCTCGCATGTCCCCGGTTGCACCTGCGAGGCATGCGCGGGCATGAGCCGCGGAAGTATCTGCCAGGTGGGTGTTTTGGACCCGGAGACAGGCAAGCTCTCCGCCCCCGCCGAGCCACTCGGCGGGCTGGCACAGCGCTTTGACTATGTGTTGGCCGAGGCAGACGGTAGCAAGCGACTCCCGCTCAAGGCGCATGCCCCGTGGGAGCCGGTCGTTCCCGCCGGCACGGCAAACGTTGTCTGGGTCGTCGGCGCCTCGGGACTCAGCAAGCCCATCAACGAAGCCGTCCACCGCCCCGAGCTCTTTTGCGAGCGTTGCGGCTGCGAGCTCACCGACATCGCCACGCCCGAGCGCGTCGCCCAGGTGCTCAATGCCGAGATGCAGGCGCTGAAACTCAGCACCGCACGCGTCATGCTCAACCAAGTCGACACGCTCAGCGACCCCACGATGGCCGACCGCTTCGAGGCAGCTCTCGACCGTCCCATCATCGCCACCAGCCTCAAAGGGTAGCTAATTTGGGACGGGGCTCTTTTAGCTACCCCATGTTGAGAGAAAAATCATCAGGCAGGCAAGGGTAGCTAAAAGAGCCCCGTCTCAAATTAGCTACCCTGGCGGCCTTCCTGCTAGCGGGGGACGTAGCGGCCGGGCTGGGCTCCGGTGGGCTCGCCGTCGCGCGCAGCCAGCACGCCGTTCACAAACACAGCCTTGGCGCGGCCATGTGCCTCAAAACCCTCGAGCGGCGTGTAGTCCACGGCCTGATGCTGTGTCGCCGCGCGAATGGTCCAGCGCGCCCGGGGATCCCACACGCACACGTCGGCATCGGCGCCCTCGGCAAGACAGCCCTTGCGCGGGTACATGCCAAACACGCGCGCCGGGTTCTCGCTCATCAAGCGGCACAGATCCTCGGGTCCCAGTTGTCCCTCAAAGCTCGTGGCAATCGCGACGGGACGATGCTCCACGCCGGGCCCGCCGTTGGGAATCGCGCGGAAATCGTCGCGCCCGCGGTCCTTTTGCCCGTGCAGGTTAAAGCTGCAGTGGTCGGTGGCGATAGTATCGATCTCGCCGGCCACAAGCGCCTCGCGCAGCGCGGCACGGTCACCGGCATGGCGCAGCGGCGGGCTCATCACATACTTGGCGCCCGCAAAGCCGTCCTCGCCCTGCTCCAGATAACAGGTGTCGTCGAGCATCAGATACTGGGGGCAGGTCTCGACATAGATATTCTTCTGCCCGCGCGCTTTGGCAGCACGGATGGCCTCGAGCCCCAGCTTGGTCGAAAGGTGCACCACGTTGACCGGTGCGTCGCCGGCCAGGTGCGCCAGATATAGCAGACGGCTCACTGCCTCGGCCTCGCACACGTCCGGACGGCTGAGCGCGTGGCCCTCGGGCCCGTGGATACCCTGCTCGTACACGCGCTTCTGCAGTTCATTCACCAACGTGCCGTTCTCGCAATGCACGCACAGGATACCGCCCAGGCGCTTGAGCTCCTCCAACACCTCGAGCGTCTCGGCATCGTCCAAGCGCAGGTGGTCATAGGCAAAGTAGGTCTTAAACGACGACACGCCCGCCTCGCGCATGGCCGAAAGATCGGCGCGGTTGCGCTCATTCCACTCGGCGAGTGCCATATGAAAGGCGTAGTTGGCCGTGCAGGTGCCGTCAGCGCGGCGATGCCACTCGGCCAAGGCATCGGGCATGGTCACGCCGCGATCGGCCGTCGCGTAGTCGACGATGGTCGTGGTGCCGCCGCAGGCAGCCGCACGCGTGCCGGTCTCAAAGCTATCGGCCGTCCAGTCCATGCCGGTCCAGCACTGCATGTGCGTGTGCCCATCGATAAAGCCGGGAAACACCCAGCAGTCCGCGGCATCTTCGACGGTATCGCCCTCGGCCGGCTCAATCGCCGCGGCGATCCGCACGATCTTATCGCCATCCATGGCAAGATCGGCGCGGCGAAGCCCCTGGGGCGTCACGAGCGCGCCGTTTTTGATGATGATCATGTTGCTCCTTATTGATTCATACAGTTGGCCACGCGATCAAAATACGAGCAGGCCGCGATATGCTCCGTTATGCGTCGCTGTCCCTTGGCGGTATCGACATCCCACAGCTCATAGGCGCGCGCTTCGACCAGCACCACGTCGGTACGGTCCTTGAGAATCGAGCCCCCGCCGTCCTTGCCCTCAAGACGTATGAGTGCATCGAACAGTTCCGCCGGAAAGAGCACCGGGCTCGAAGGCTCACCGTTGCACGCAAGACGCACCGGATGTTTGCGGCCACGCTCGTCAAATGCACGAACCATAGCCTCAAAAGAATCCGAACTCACGAGCGGCTGGTCGCCCGGCAAAAAGAGGCAACCTTTCCAGTTGCGTTCGACTCCCCACGAAAGGCCCGCACGGACGCTTTCGCTGCGCAGCTCGCCATCGTGCAGCACGCACGGGCAATGCTTGTCCTCGCAAATCTGAGCGACCCCCGGCCAACGCGTCGAAACCACAACGTCAAAGCCCCGGGGAACCGAATCGATAGTCCAGGCAATCAGCGGCTCGCCATAGATATCGGCAAGCATCTTGTTGGAGCCAAACCGCTTGCCCTCGCCCGAGGCCATAATGACGCATCCAAGTTTCATGGTGATACCTCCCCTGAAACCATCGTACCCATAACTCGCGCCGCGGGCATCCACATCGAAAGCGCTTATCCCGCACGCCCGCGATGCAAAAAAGGGGCACCCCGCCGGTTGGCAGAGCGCCCCCTTTACATGGCTTACCTCAACCCGGCTTTAGGCCTGGAGCCAACGGGCGGTGTTGCGCTCGTCGAGGGCCTTGAGGGTAGCGGCGGGATCGGCAACCTTCTGCAGGAACATCATGGCAGCGATGGCGTACGGCTTGTAGCTGGCCTCCTTGTACATGCCCACGCGGTGCATGTCGAAGACGTCGGCGTTGACCTCGCCGTGCTCGCAGGAGACACCGGAGATGTCGGCGGGCAGCGGGTGCATAAAGATGGTGTCCTGGCCGTTGGCAGTCTTCTCCATGAGCTCGGTCGTGGAGCACCAGTCCTGATGGGTAGCGTTCTGGGCAAGCAGCTCCTTCTCGAGCGCTGCGATGCCGGCGTCGTCGCCCTCGGCGTACAGGTTGGTACGCTTCTCCATGGCGGCAAACGGAGCCCAGCTCTTGGGGATCACGATGTCGGCGCCCTCGAAGGCCTCGGCCATGGTGTTGACCTGCTTAAAGGTGGTGCCGGACTCGGCGGCGTAGCCCTTGGCGCGCTCGACGACCTCGGGCATGAGGTCGTAGCCCTCGGGGTGAGCAAGAGTGACGTCCATGCCAAAGCGGGGCAGCAGACTGATCAGCGACTGCGGACAGGACAGTGGCTTGCCGTAAGAGGGCGAATAGGCCCAGGTGACGGCAACCTTCTTGCCCTTGAGGTTCTCAAGGCCGCCAAACTCGTTGATGAGGTAGAGCATGTCGGCAGAGGACTGCGTGGGGTGATCGGAGTCGGACTGCAGGGAGATGAGCGTGGGACGGTGATCCAGAACGCCATCCTCGTAGGCCTGCTGCACGGACTCGGAGACCTCGGCCATGTAGGCGTCGCCCTTGCCGATGTACATGTCATCGCGAATGCCGATGACGTCGGCCATAAAGGAGATCATGGTAGCGGTCTCGCGGACGGTCTCGCCGTGGGCGATCTGGGACTTCTTCTCGTCCAGGTCCTGCAGCTCAAGGCCGAGCAGGTTGGCGGCCTTAGAGAAGGAGAAGCGCGTACGGGTGGAGTTGTCGCGGAACAGGGAGACGGCCAGGCCCGAGTCGAAGATCTTGGACGAAACGTTGTTCTCACGCAGCTCGCGCAGGGCGTCGGCGACGATGTAGAGAGCCTTGAGCTCATCGGTGGTCTTGTCCCAGGTGTGCAGGAAGTCGCTGCCGTACATACCCTTAAAGTCGAGACCGTTCAGCTGCTCGACGAGCTCGGTAAACTTAGCGTCCATGGAAATGTCCTTTCTAAAGATGAAACGATCGCAATGAGTTGATGCGCTCCGGCATGCGCGTGTGGCAGAACATGCAGAGCACCATGACGAGGACCCGCCACCGTTGAGGAAGCATGGGAGATAACGACCGCGGGCCCCAAGTCAACAGGGGGTGCCGGGGACACGAGCGGCCCCCGGCTCAACAAAATCGAGGAATGGGACTAATCGATCTTGTTGTTGGTCAGACCGGCGCGGAACACGGTGGCGTCGCCATCGGCCTGGCTCGGATCGTAGAGGTTCAGGGCAGCCACGTACATGGCGGCAGCGGTGACCAGGTCGTCCTTGTAGGTGACCTCGTTGGGAGCGTGAGCCTGAGACTCGGCACCCGGGCCAAAGCCCACGCAGGGGATGCCGTAGCGGCCCTGGATGGAAACGCAGTTCGTGGAGAAGGTCCACTTGTCGCACAGCGGACGACCGGTGCGCTTGTCCATGCTGGGCTCGCAGCCGATGCGCTCGTCACCAAACATGGCCTTGTGGGCGTCGACGAGGGCCTTGACGTGCGGAGCGGTCTCCTTGTTGATCCACGTGGGGAAGTATGCCTCGGTCTCGTAGACCTCGCCGGTCCAGGACGGACGGTCGTACATGTACATGGAGACCTTCACGTCGTCGCCGTACTTCTTGGCGGCCGGCAGGTTGCGGATCTCGTCCAGGCAGGACTCCCAGGTCTCACCGGCGGTCATGCGACGGTCGATGGAGATGGCGCAGGAGTCAGCCACGGCGCAGCGGCTGGGGCTGGTGTAGAAGATCTGGCTGACGGTGCAGGTGCCGCGACCCAGGAAGCGGGCGTCCTCGAAGTGCTCGGGGTTGTACTTGGGGTCGAGCATCTTGACGAGACCCTTGATGTCGGTCGACTCGTCGCAGCCGTTGTTGTTGAGGGCGCGGACGTCGGCGATGATGTCGGCCATCTTGTAGATGGCGTTGTCGCCGCGGTCGGGAGCGGAACCGTGGCAGGAGGTGCCGTGAACGTCGACACGGATCTCCATGCGGCCGCGGTGACCGCGATAGATGCCGCCGTCGGTGGGCTCGGTGGAAATGACGAACTCGGGCTTAATGCCGTCCTTGTTGTAGATGTACTGCCAGCACATGCCGTCACAGTCCTCTTCCTGGACGGTGCCGACGACCATGATCTTGTAGCCCTCGGGGATGAGGCCCATGTCCTTCATCATCTTGGCAGCGTAGGTAGCGGAAGCCATGCCGCCCTCCTGGTCAGAGCCGCCGCGGCCGTAGATGATCTCGTCGGTCTCGTAGCCCTCGTAGGGATCGGCATCCCAGTTCTCGATGTTGCCGATGCCGACGGTGTCGATGTGGGAGTCGATGGCGATGATCTTGTCGCCCTCGCCCATAAAGCCCATAACGTTGCCCAGGCCGTCGACCTTGACCTCGTCATAGCCAAGGCTCTCCATCTCGGCCTTGATGCAGGCGACAACCTCACCCTCCTCGCAGGACTCAGAGGGATGGGAGATCATGGCGCGCAGGAAGCGAGTCATATCAGCACGATGAGACTCAGCAGCAGCCTTGATAGCGTCGAAATCGAGTTCTTTAGCCATTGTTCATAACCTTTCAAACGAAGGAATCTACCTGTGAGGTGGCGGAGCGATACCTATTTACTCCGCCCCAACGATTAGCAAGTGGGATATTCGCCTTCCCAAACAATACGGCGATACTGGTCGGGATCGGTGTCGCCCTCGGTGGAGAAGCAGAGCACGGAGCTCGTCTTGTCCAGGCCGATGAGTTCCTTGAGCTCGGCGTACTCGGGATCGAGCATGAGAGTCTCGACCAGGCCGGTGGTCACTGCGCCGGACTCGCCGGAGATGACGCGCGGGTCGCCCTTCTCGGGAGCGCCCAGGGTGCGCATGCCGCGAGCGGTGACCCAGTCGGGGCAGGACACGAAGGCGGTGGTGTGGTTGCGCAGGATATCCCAGCCCAGGATGTTGGGTTCGCCGCAGCACAGGCCGGCCATGATGGAGGGCATGTCGCCGTCCACGATGCGCGGATCGCCGTCGCCGGCGGCAGCGCCCTTGTACAGGCAGGCGGCAGGCGCGCACTCAACCACGACGAAGGTGGGCGGGTTATCGGGATACAGGTTGGTGAAGTAGCCCACCACGGCGCCGGCGAGCGAACCCACGCCAGCCTGGACAAACACGTGCGTCGGGCGGTTGATGGCCATCTCGCGCAGCTGCTCGGCAGCCTCGGAAGCCATGGTGCCGTAACCCTCCATGATCCAGGACGGGATCTTCTCGTAGCCCTCCCAAGCGGTGTCCTGAACGATGACGCCGCGCTCGCAGGCGTCGGCCTCGGCGGCGGCCATGCGCACGCACTCGTCGTAGTTGACCTCTTCAATGGTCACCGTGGCGCCCTCGGCGGCAATGTTATCGAAGCGGGGCTTGGTGGAACCCTTGGGCATGTGCACGACAGCCTTCTGGCCCAGCTTGTTGGCAGCCCATGCCACGCCGCGGCCATGGTTGCCGTCGGTGGCGGTAAAGAAGGTAGCCTGGCCAAAGTCCTCGGCCAGCTGATCGGAGGTCAGGTAATCGAAGGTGCAGTCGGCAACGTCCTTGCCGGTCTCGTCGGCAATGTAGTTGGCCATGGCAAACGAGCCGCCCAGAACCTTAAAGGCGTTGAGGCCAAAGCGATAGCTCTCGTCCTTAACGCACAGGTTGGACAGACCCAGGCGCGCAGCCTGGCCGTCCAGGCGGGCAAGCGGAGTGACGGTATATTGAGGGAACGACTGGTGGAAGGCGCGGGCCTTCTTCACGTGGTCGAGGCTCATGATTCCCAAGTGCTTGTCATCGCTCTTGGGCATCGTGTTGCCCGCCCACTGGATCTTATCGGCCATACGGTGAACTCCTTAAGTCCTCTCTTGCCGGCCCCCGCATACGCGTTTCAGCCCATTCCCATTCATGCGACTGAACTTTTATGTGGATGCCAAACAAAAAGTTTGTTAGCACTGTTCTATCACACTTTTTGATTGGCAAACCTAACAAATTGTTTGTTGCCGTAATCGGTACCTTTTCGCCGACGAACGGTCACATAACGCAGCGACGCTTTCGTTATTTGCGAACAAGTGGGGTTTATGGCAAAGTGTGCCCAAACTAATTTTTAGGAAGGCACCCATGACCCCCGCACAGATTGAGTTTTACAAGCGCCTCGCACACGATCTGGCGCTCCAATTTGGCCCCAACTGCGAAGTCGTCGTCCACGATCTGGAGACCGAGGACGTGGACCACTCCATCGTAGTGATCGAAAACGGCCACGTCAGCGGGCGCAAACTGGGTGACGGCCCCAGCCATATTGTGTTTGAGTCCATGCACGAGGGCACCACCGACGTGCACGACCGCGAGCCATACCTCACCAAAACCACCGATGGCAAGCTGCTCAAGTCCTCGACCATCTTTATCCGCAACGACGAGGGCAAGCCCGTCGGCATTTTGGGCATCAACTTTGACATTACGCTTATGAAGGCTTTTGAGCGTTCGCTCGACGCCTTTACCGGCACCGGCGGCACGGGCTATACCGAGCCCGAGCCCATTACCAAGAACATCGGCGACCTGCTCGAGGACCTGCTGCACGAGTGCGAGCAGTTTGTGGGCAAGCCCGCGGCACTCATGACCAAAGACGAGCGCATTCGTGCCATTGGCTATCTCGACCGTCGCGGTGCCTTCCTCATTTCCAAGTCGAGCGAGCGCGCCTGCGAGTTCTTTGGCATCTCCAAGTACAGCTTCTATAGCTACCTCAATGAGGCCAAGGCGGCGGCCGGCGACAAGTAGGCACTCGCCTGGATTGCCCCTCCCCTTTTGGGCGCGAGTTCTGGAAAGCACGAATCCAAGACCGAGCCGCTTGGGAAGTTCCATATAATCGATGTCATTAGTATTTCGAAAGGATGGGACAGAATGGCGTTGAGCAAGGCATCATGCACCGGTCGCGGATTGATTCCGGCAATTGGTGGACATGTGCACCGCATGTTCGATGAGGGTGAAGACGACCTGTTTTCGCTGAGCCTTGACGATGTGATGGATGATCGCCCGTGGACCGCCGACGAACTCATGGGCGGCGGGGCTCGCCCGTCAAACCCCAATCCCACACTTGCGCCTAAGCCCGCATCTGCGCCGACTCCTGCGCAGTCGCCCGCACCCACTTCGGCGCCCACGCCCGCTCCCCGCCCCGCAAGCGACCCGTCCGAGACGGCGGCATTTCTCGCTGCAGCGACGCAGAGCAAATCGGCCGACAGCACCGTTATGTATAACGCCCAGCAGTTGCCCGTTCCTGCGGCGCGCAAGCCTCCGGTCACAAGGCTCGATGAGCCCGTTGCCCATCAGGTTACCCACGATTCCTGGGCTGCAGCCGATCTGGATGAGACCTCTACCGGCATGCCGGCGCTCGATGTTCCAGTTAACCCGCTTTTTGCCGCCAACACGAGCGCCGCGGACTATGAGGGCGGTGCGGCATATTCCGATTATTCCGATGGCTATGCTGGCAACGGTCGCATCGAGACCGAGGATTATGGCACCGCATCGAGCGATTATCTCAACGATCCGTACGCTGCCACGCCCGCACCGGAATATGACCCGGAGGCCGCGTCCGCGCCGGCGTATACCAAAAGCACGGGCGAAGAGCGCTTCGCCGATTATTACGCCGAGGAAAAGGCGCTGCGTTTCTCGGATTTTCCGCAGGCAGTCAAGGTTGCCTTTATCGCCATTATCATTGCCCTGCTCGGTGTCATTGCGTTTGAGGGATTCCAGCTGTTCCGCGGCCCCACCCAAGCGGAGTCGGAGACCCAGCAAAAAGAGGACGATAACCAGTACCTGGACATCAACACCCTCAAGGGCGACCCCAACGACGAGGACGACGAGTAGCGAGGGTTAAGGGAGGGCCGGAAGAGCCGGCGGCACATTACGGCTCCAAAAGCCCTGTCATAAAGATGGGTAGATACAGCACGTCACCATCGCGGTGAAGATTACATTCCGCAAGTACCAGGGCGCGATCGATTCCGTAGCCCTTCGTTGCCAGTGCGTTATCGAGCGCCGCGTGGGACTTAAAGCTCTTGCCCGATTTGACCTCGATAGCAAGCACTTCCCCATCGAGCGTCTCCTCAATAAAATCGAGCTCGCCGACCTTTTTAGACGTAAAGTAGCGCAATCTGAATCCGTGGGCCTTGAGCTCTTGCGCGACAAAGCCCTCGAATGCCGCCCCCATATTCATGCCAAAGGGGCCTTCTGCCTCTCCATCAAAAACTCCTTGGGCAACCTTCTTGGAATATGAGGACATGAGCATTCCGGTGTCCAAGTAAAACAGCTTAAACAGATTTCGCTGCTCCCCCATTAAAAGAGGCGCTACCGGAGCTGTCACGTTATACACGGGAAGCGCAACACCCGCCTCCGGAAGCCAAAGAAAATGGTCTGTCACCTGCGAAAAACGCTTAACACCGCTAATCGACGACAGCTTGAATCGCTTGTTTTTTGAACCGGCCTCGCTGGGAATCAAATCATAGATATCGCGAATAACCAAGCGTAGCTCGGGCGGAGCGTACTTTGCGATGTCATCGCGATACAGGGCGTGAAGATCGCGGTGGATGTTTCGAACCTCGTCGACATTGCGCGTCGCCAAGAAGGAATTGACCGCGTCGGGCATGCCTCCCACCACCACATACTGATGGAACAGATCGAGCAAGCGGTCATACAGGTAGCCGGGGAGCTCCTCCTCATCCTTTAGACAGCCCCTGAGCATGTCAAACACGCTGGCACCAACGCCATTTGCCCAGCAAAACTCTTCAAAGTCGAGCGGGTACATCTGGACCTGCTCGACATACCCCACCGGCAGGGAATCGATGCCCTCGAGCTCAACGCCAAGGAGCGATCCGGTAAGGATGTATCGAAAGTCGCCGCGCTGGACCAGGTATTTGATAAACGTCACCACGTTGGGGCATCGCTGCACCTCGTCGATAACCACGACGGTCTTGTTCGCAACCATCGGCTGCGTCGCAGCGATAGACATGCGCATAAGCAGGTCATCCGCACTTTTCGCCGCCAAAAACGAATCACGCACGGACGCGTCGGCGATAAGGTCGAACGTCACGACATTTTCGAACGATTCGTTTGCAAAGACGTTGACCAGATATGACTTTCCTACCTGTCGGGCGCCCTTGACCAAAAGAGCCTTGTTAGGCGACGAGGCAAGCCAAGATTCAAACTGTGCTTTCGCTTTTCTCTGCAGCATAAGTGCATCCCTTATTACGTGCTGTTTTAGCACTAGGATACACTTTTCCGCGGTTGTTAGGTGCTCATTTCGACACTTTTTCGAAGTTCTAAAGTGTGCATTACGACACTTTTCCGTACTTTTACACGGGATATTTCGACACTTTTTCGAATTTAAGCCTAACAGCAGCCGGCGAAATCAAGCGCCGCTTGCACGTCATTTCGCAGGCGGCGCTTGATTTCTGTCCGTACACGTTGATAGACTTTCTCTTGCCCGCAAGGAGCGGGCGCGTTTTATCCAGAGTCGGGGTAGAGAGTTGGCTCCACGATCCCGACGCCAAC
The DNA here is from genome assembly GCA_900556605.1 of uncultured Collinsella sp. Lineage (GTDB taxonomy): Bacteria > Actinomycetota > Coriobacteriia > Coriobacteriales > Coriobacteriaceae > Collinsella. The sequence goes on from USPC01000001.1 coordinate 60,208, forward strand.
CGGCCAAGAGGCACGGTGGCCCTGCCAACATCGATGAAAGGAGTCCGTATGGACAATTTCTCCGTGCGCAGTGAGCGCAACTTCCACAACCTGGCAACCAAGCCAAAACGAATGCATCTTCTGGACGAGCCGAGCGGCTATGCCTCGGCCATGGTCAAGAGCAGCCTCTCCCACCAGATGCGCTTTACGGTGCAGGTGCTCGAGGAAGAGCTCTGTGCTGCTGGCGACCCGCACGTACTACAGATTAAGCTGCCCAGAAACGACTCGCGTGAGCCGTCCAGCTGGAAACTCTTCGCCGACGGCGTGTGCGTTGCGGACGGATCCGGCACCTTTGTTATGGATGCTATCGACCAGGGCATGATACAAGCCTGTAAGACATGGGGAGATCACGACGTATTTGCCGACATCGCAGAGGCAATCGTTCTAAGCAAAGCTGCATTTGATATCAAGGAGCGCGCTTGTCAGACGCTTTCATAAATCGCATGGACAGTTGGTCGGTTCCACGCCCAGCACCTGATCGAGGGCATGGTCGCCGCCGGGGTAGACCCGATGCTGGAAGATCTTCTCAGCGCTCCCGCGTAGATTAATCGAGCGCTCTATCGACAAAGATGCATCTACCACAACGGCATGGGGCGTGCTCGCCTTGTACCGACCCCAACCAATCCCGTCGGCGCGACTGCAGTCTCAAACAACCACCGGCACCATCCATCCGCACACGAGAGGCGATGGGCACAGGCGAACCCCTCAACCTCGCTATTCGTAAACTTCATCAGTGTTTCCACATCCCCATCAAAAGAATCCGAAAGACATCCCCCGCTAAGAAAACGCTTCTGAACATCTCGCTTTGCAGGCAAAGCCGCACCGGAGTGATGCAGAGGCCTGCGCAGGGTTTCACGGGTCCCCTTGACGCTGCCTAGCGGAAGTGCCACCCGGCATCCCTTCCATAACGCACGGGTAAACAAAGGGAAATAGCGCCACCCACCGCGCAAGGAAGGACGCCACCATGGATCTCACGAAAACGGCTAGAGAAATTACCCGCCTCATGCTCCCCTACCTGACCACGCAGCAGAACCGCCAGCTCAAAAAGGTTTTATCGCACTGCCTTTTCGATGAAAACCAGTTAGCTGAGAACAGCGGCGACAGTGACAACAAATCATTCCTCGATCTTTTTCTGTCCGCGAAACGCCTCGAAGGTTGCTCGGATAGGACTGTCGCCTACTACGAAGCAACCATTAATAAACTGCTTGAATCGTTCGACACGCCAGCCTGCGACCTGGGAACCGAAGAGATTAGGTCCTATCTTTCCGACTATCAGCAAAAAGCCGGCGTCAGTCGCGTCACCGTCGACAATGTCCGAAGAATCATCTCAAGCTTCTACTCATGGCTCGAAGATGAAGACCATATCATCAAGAGTCCGGTTAGACGCATTAAAAGGGTCAAGGCCCCACAACCCATTAAGGAAACGTATAGCGATGAAGTCGTTGAGATTCTTTGTGATAACTGCGGGTCGCCCCGAAACCTTGCCCTGATCGACCTGTTGCGCTCCACGGGCATGCGTGTGGGCGAACTTGTCTCGTTGGACAGGAGCTCTGTCGACACCATCAATCGTGAGTGCATCGTACACGGCAAGGGAAATAAGGACCGCATCGTCTATTTTGACGCAAAGACTAAAGTCCATATCGAGAATTACCTGTCAACCCGAATGGACAGCTCGGAAGCACTCTTCGTGTCGAGCAAGGCGCCACACGAGAGGCTACAAATTGGCGGCGTCGAGGCGCTGCTTAGAAAACTGGGGCGCGAGCTTGATTTAGGAAGGGTCCACCCTCATAAGTTCAGAAGAACGCTTGCCACAAAGGCAATCGACAAAGGAATGCCCATCGAACAAGTCCAGGTGCTCCTTGGGCATAAAAAAATTGATACCACATTAAGGTACGCAATGGTCGACCAACGAAACGTCAAAGCATCCCACCGCAGATACCTAACTTAAATTTCGATTTGTCGACCTGGGTGACGAAGGCAGCAAACTGTTGTTGGCGCCTGATCGATGGCACGGGTATTGGCATCACTTTCAAGTCGGAAATATTGATTTGCTGTAAAGTCGCCCCTTTGGTATGGTCGGCGATATAATGCTGGCCCTCGTTGGAATTCATATATCCCACGAGGTAATCGGGGTCGATTAACCTCGAGTCGTATCGAATTACTGCAATTCCTCGAGTCACATTCATGCCAATGCAACTCGCATTCGACCGAACAGTTTGACCAGTTGCGCCTCGAACGACCGTTAATACCTCGGTTCCCTTTAACTCAGTCCTGCGGTACGGATAACCGATTTTTTCATCGATTCTTTTGACTTCATCAAGACAAAGATAACCATCGACGATGTCCACTGGACGAAGAACGCCCATGTCACCCGTGCCCCCAGGACCAGGCTGAACAATACCGTATGAAATACGCGTATTAGGAATAATGAGTTTTTCCAACGGATTTGTATGACCAACATCGCTGAACATCTCGACAAATTGTGATTTGACGACATCATCGCAGGCTTTGAGCAGCTTGCGATAATTGCGCCGAACGCTTTGCGCTGCCCAGAGAATGGTCGCGATTCGTTTCTGGTCTTCAATCGACGGAAGCTCAAACACATAATCGGCAAGGGTCGACCAGTTGATAAAGAAGTTCGTTGAGCCGTGCCTGTTTTCCTGTGCATAGTTCCAAAATCTGTCGTTCTGAAGCACCCAAGGCAGGTACTCAGTCGACAGGACGCTCTCATTGGCAGTCTCAAGAACGAACGTCTTCTCCGAGCAGACGCCAGCGAAGTCGACCCTTGAGGCCTTCCTGAGATGAGGGTTCCTGGATACGAGGAGGAAGTCGCCAGGCTTAAAGCCGTAATAGAACATGGGGCCGATGGTGCTTCCGGCTATTTCGCCTCGTCCAGCAAGATCAATTTCACCAGATTCAAAATGCTCTCCGGCAACGTAATACAAGAGATTCGTATCGTAACGGTCAGCTCTCGTCTGACAGCGCCTGATGACCTCGGACAGTTTCACCTTCGTCATGCCGCGCACCTCCAGTAGCTAAATTGTGATTTACAGGCGCAGGATGTCTGAATGGACGGCGATGCTCAGCTCATTTATCTCGGCAAATATGACGGTATAATCACAAGAGCTGTAATTTGTATTTTTAAGCTCATAGGTACCTGAATGACTGAAGAACCGATAAGTAAATCCGAGCTGGGAAACCACTTACTCGGAGCCTGCGATATCCTGCGTGGTCCCATCAACCAGGACGAGTACAAGAGCTACATCACACCGTTGCTCTTCTTCAAGCGCATCTCCGACGTCTACGACGAGGAGACCGCCGAGGCTCTAGAGATGTCGGGCGGAGACGAAGACTACGCCGCTCTGCCTGAAAACCACAGCTTCGCGGTGCCGGACGGCTGCCATTGGCAGGATGTGCGCAACACCGGCGCAAATGTCGGCAAAGCAATCGTAGACGCCATGGTGGGAATCGAACGAGCCAACCCCGATACCCTCAGCGGCCTTTTCAGCAGCTTCGACGACGCAAGCTGGACGGACAAGGGCAAGCTCTCCGACGAGCGCCTGAAAGACCTCATCGAGCATTTCTCTGCAAAGAAGTTCGGCAACAGTAGCTACAACGCCGACATGATGGGCGACGCCTACGAGTACCTGATCAAGAAGTTCGCCGACATGCAGAAGAAGAACGCTGGCGAGTTCTACACCCCGCGGGAGATCGTGAAGATGATGGTCTCCCTGCTCGAGCCAAAGCCCGGAGAGACCGTCTATGACCCCGCATGCGGCACGGGCGGCATGCTCATCGAGGCAGTACGTCAGATGGACAACTCAAGGCTCGCCTACGGCAAGCTCTACGGCCAGGAGAAGAACCTGAGCACGTCTGCCATAGCGCGCATGAACCTCTACCTCCACGGTGCGAAGGACTTCCGCATCGCCCAGGGGGACACCCTGCGCGACCCCGCCTTCCTTGACGGGAACACCCTCAGGTCGTTCGACTGCGTCCTCGCCAATCCCCCGTTCTCCCTTAAGAACTGGGGATCCGCAGAGTTCTCCTCGGACCCATGGGGCCGCAACATCTGGGGTGTCCCCACCGACAAGTCGGCGGACTTCGCATGGGTGCAGCATATGGTCTGCTCCATGGACGAGAAGAGCGGTCGCTGCGCCGTAGTGCTGCCCCAGGGCGCACTGTTCCACGGCGGCAAGGAGGGCGCCATCCGCAAGGAGCTGCTCAAGTCGGACAAGGTCGAGGCGGTGATCTCGCTCGCGAGCGGCGTCTTCTACAGCACCGGCGTCTCCGCCTGCGTGCTGTTCCTCCGGAATGACAAGCCTCCGGCGCATCGGGGCCGCGTCTGCATCATCGACGGTACCGAGATCTTCACCGCCCAGCGTGCGCAGAACATGATCTCGGAGGAGAACGCTCAGGAGATGCTCTCCCTCTACCATTCCTACGAACCCGTCGTAGAGAAGTGCGCCATCGCAACGCTCGATGATATAGAGCGCGAGGGTTACGTGCTCTCGGCGAACAATTACGTCGAAAGAAGGCGCGAGGAGATCGAGCCGCCGGCGGAAACCAGGAAACGTTTCTACGACCTCCTTCGCCAGACGAGGAAGTCCGAGGAGAAACTCCTTGAGCTGCTCTCAAAGGGAGGCTATGTCGATGGAGAGTAGAATCCCCCAGGAAGAGCTGAACAACCATCTATGGAACGCAGCGGTTCTGCTGCGCACCTACATCGATGCCGGCTCGTACAAGCAATACATATTCCCGCTGCTATTCTTCAAGCGCCTCTCGGATGTTTACGACGAGGAGACCGCCGAGGCATTGGAAGCCTCTGACGGAGATGCGGAGTTCGCCGCCCTTCCCGAGAATCACAGCTTCGCAATCCCGGACGGCGCCCACTGGTGCGATGTCCGCGAGGCCACGGAAAACATCGGTAAGGCCATCGTGGGCGCCTTCCGCGCCATCGAGACGGTCAACGGTTCCAAGCTGCGTGGTATCTTCGGCGACGCCGCCTGGACTAACAAGAAACGACTTCCCGACCGCCTGCTCAAGGACCTCATCGAGCACTTCAGCGCTATAACGCTCTCCATCGCCAATTGCCCCGAGGACGAACTCGGTCAGGGCTACGAGTACCTCATCAAGAAGTTCGCAGACGACTCAGGGCACACGGCACAGGAGTTCTACACCAACCGCACGGTCGTCCATCTGATGACCGAGATCCTCCAACCCAAACCGGGCGAGTCCATCTATGACCCCACCTGCGGCAGCGCCGGCATGCTCATCTCCTCCATCGCCCACCTCAAACAGCACGGAGAGGAATGGCGCAACGTTCACGCCTACGGGCAGGAAATCAACCAGCTATCCTCCGCCATCGGACGCATGAACCTATTCCTGCACGGCGTCGAGGACTTCGAAATCGCAAACGACGACACGCTGCGGCACCCAGCCTTCCTCGAGGCGGGAAAGCTACGCACCTTCGATATGGTGCTCGCTAACCCTCCCTACTCGATCAAGCAATGGGATCGCGAGGCGTTCGCGTCGGACCCCTACGGCCGCAACTTCCTCGGCACCCCGCCGCAGGGGCGGGCCGACTATGCCTTCATACAGCATATCCTCAAGAGCATGGACCCGAGGAACGGAAGGTGCGCCATTCTTCTTCCCCATGGCGTACTCTTCCGCAACGAGGAGTCCGGAATGCGCGAAAGGCTCGTAAGAAGCGATCTCGTTGAGGCGGTCATCGGACTCGGCGCAAACCTCTTCTTCAACTCGCCCATGGAGGCCTGCATCCTCATCTGCCGCAGCGAGAAAGCGTCGAATCGAAGCAAGAAAATACTGTTCATAGACGCCTCTGCCGAGGTAACCCGCAAGAACGCGCAAAGTTACCTTGAGCCTCAACACATCAAGAGAATCGTCGATGCCTACCGATCTGACGAGGACATCGAAGGTTTCTCATCCCACGCATCGTTTAGTGAGCTCGAGGACAACGCCTTCTCGCTCTCCATCCCTCTGTACGTGAAGCCCTCCAATGATGAAAATGCTGACGATAGAAGCATCGAGGAGACGGTAGAAAGCTGGAGAGCCGCCTCCACAGAAGCCGCGTCCCTGCTCGATAATATTGCTGCAAAATTGCATGAAAACGATGGTGAGTAACATGACCCACGTTTGCCTGGGCGATGTGGCCCGCGAAATAAAACAGAAGGTCCCTGCTGGGCAAGAGCTGCCGACGGTCGGCCTTGAGCATCTAGACCCCGGCGAGGTCGAACTCGCCCATTGGGACGAAGGTGCCGAGACCACCTTCACTAAGGCTTTCTCAAGGGGGCAGGTGCTGTTCGGGCGTCGTAGGGCCTACCTGCGTAAAGCAGCCGTCGCCCCATTCGACGGAATCTGCTCTGGAGACATCACCGTCATCGCCCCCAAGGACAACCTCTCTCCGAGACTGCTCCCGTTCATCATCCAGAATGACGCCCTATTCGAGCACGCCGTCACCAATTCGGCAGGCTCCCTCTCGCCAAGAGTCAAGTGGCAGAGCCTTTCGCAATTTGAATTCGAGCTTCCCAGCATCGCTAAGCAAGAAGATCTTGCCGACATACTCTGGACCGCACAAGAAACGAGGTCTCACTACAGGCAGCTGCTTACAGCCTGCGATGATGTCGTCAAATCACAATTTGTCGAGATGTTCGGAGACCTTCGTTTCGAAAATAAGCTGATGCCGATTAGGGCGTTGAATGAAGTTGCCTCTTCACGTCTAGGAAAAATGCTCGACTCCAAACATCAGACAGGCGAATGGAGGAGGCCATACCTCACCAACAGGAACGTTCAATGGTTTAGGTTTGACTTTCAAGAAGTGAACTCGATGGATTTTCCTCCAGCGGATCAGAAAGAGTTCTCACTTCTACCTGGCGACCTATTGGTATGCGAAGGGGGCGAGGTTGGGCGCTGCGCGATATGGCGTGGGCAAATGAAAGACTGCTATTTTCAAAAAGCCCTTCATCGAGTGCGCTGCGGAAATGCCATTATCCCTGAGTACCTTTGTTGGTGGTTCAAGATGATGGCAGACGAAGGCTTGCTAACTAGGCATGCGAACACCGCAACGATTGCTCATCTGAGTGGAGTTCAACTCAAGCAACTAGGCGTCCTCGTTCCTCCCCTTTCTCTTCAACAGGAGTTCGCCGACTTCGCCGCCTCGGTCGACAAATCGAAATTTGCCGTACAAAAGGCCCTCGATGAGCTAAACGCCACGACGAAGAAAATCTTGAACCAGGAGTTAGGACTCGGAGATGTTTAACGAGGACAACACCATCGAGCAAATGAGCGTCGAGGCGCTTGCCAGCCTTGGCTGGAGATACGTGGCTGCCGAAGACCTCCCGCGCCGCCATGCCGACGTCATGGTCGAGCCCATGGTCAAGGACGCCCTCATCAGGCTTAACCCGGAGATCGCAGAAGACCCCGATCGCGCCGACGAGATCATCTACCGACTCAGGGCCCTCATTCAGTCCACAAGTCCGCAGAACCTGGTCTCCACCAACGAGCGGTTCAAAAAGCTCGTCATCGAGGAGAACTCATTCCCCTACGGCAAAGACGGCCGCATGGTCCCCATCCGCTTCTTTGGCACGGCGGCGGACGGCGATCTTGACAAAAACGAGTACATCGTCACCAACCAGTGGGTCTACCCCCAGGAGCAGGGCGGCAAACGCCTCGACCTCGTCCTTCTTGTCAATGGATTTCCGCTCGTCATCGGCGAGTTCAAGACGCCGGTGCGCGATTCGATAACCTGGCTCGACGGCGCTGGCGACATCGCTAAATATGAGAAGAGCATCCCGCAGATGTTCGTCTGTAGCGCCATCAACTTCGCCAGCGAAGGAAAATGCTATCGCTACGGGTCGGTGAACATGCCTCCCGAGATGTGGGGACCCTGGCATGAGGGCGACAAGAAGAGCGAGGGCACACTTGCCGACGTCAAGAGAAGCATGGCGTCCATGCTAACCCCCACGAACGTCATGGACATCTTCCAGTTCTTCACGCTCTTCGCCACCGACAAGAAGCATCGACGCATCAAGCTGATCTGTCGCTACCAACAGTTCGAGGGCGCGAACCTCATCGTGGACCGCGTCCGCGCAGGATACCCGAAGCGTGGCCTCATTTGGCATTTCCAGGGCTCAGGAAAGTCACTGCTCATGGTATTCGCCGCCCAGAAGCTGCGCATGGTCCCCGAACTCAAGAACCCGACCGTCGTCATCGTGGATGACCGAATCGACCTCGAGACCCAGATCACGGGGACCTTCAACGCATCCGATATTCCCAACCTCGCAAGCGCCGGCAGCAAGGAGGAGCTTGAGTCCTTCTTCAAGCAGGACATGAGAAAGATCCTCATCACCACCATCTTCAAATTCGGCGAGGTTGCGGGGATTCTCAACGAGCGCGAGAACATCATCCTCATGGTCGACGAGGCGCACCGCACCCAAGAGGGCGACCTCGGCGAGAAGATGCGACTCGCCTTGCCAAACGCCTTCTTCTTCGGCTTGACCGGCACGCCCATCAACCGAACCGACAAGAATACGTTCCACACCTTCGGTGCCAAAGAGGACAAGTCCGGCTACATGAGCCGCTATTCCTTCGCCGACTCCATCCGCGACCACGCCACATTGCCGCTCCATTTTGAAACCGTTCCCGTCGAGCTCCACGTCAACCAAGAGGTCGTGAACGCCGCCTTTGACGAAATGACCCGAGACCTCAGCAAAGAGGACAAGGCGGAACTCACCAGGCGCGTCAAGATCGAGTCCGTCATGAAGGCCCCCGACCGCATCCACAAGGTATGCGAGCACATCGCCAGGCACTTCAAGTCAAAGGTTGAGCCAGACGGCTTCAAGGCGCAGGTAGTCTGCTACGACCGAGAGTGCTGCCTGCTGTATAAGGAGGAGCTCGACAAGCTCTTGGGCGCTGATGCAGTCACCATCGTCATGGACACGAACAACGACAAGGAAGACCGCTACAAGGCATACCGTCGAGATCGCGATGCCGAAGAAAAGCTCCTTGACCGTTTCCGCGACCCGGACGATCCGCTCAAGATTCTCATCGTCACTGCAAAGCTGCTCACGGGGTTCGATGCGCCCATCCTGCAAACTCAGTACCTCGACAAGCCCTTGCGCGACCACACGCTGTTGCAGGCAATCTGTCGAACCAACCGCGTCTACAACGACAAGAAGACATTCGGTCTCATTGTCGACTATATCGGCCTCTTCGACAACGTCGCCAAGTCTCTGCACTTCGACGAGGCCGAGGTGCAGAAGGTTATAACCAACATCGACGAGGTAAAGGCCGAGCTACCCGGGCTTATGCATTGCTGTCTTGAGTACTTCTCAACGGTTAGAGACCGCCGCAGCGCGGATTGGGAGTCCCTTCTCGAAGCTCAACAATGCCTGCCAACGACAAAGGTGAAAGACCAGTTTGGGGCCGACTTCTCGGTCTTGAACAGAGCGTGGGAAGCCCTTTCACCCGACCCATGTCTCAATCCCTACAAGCCCGATTTCATCTGGCTCTCGCAGGTCTACGATTCCGTGAGACCGGTAGACAATCGCGGGAAGCTCATCTGGGCAGCGCTCGGGCCCAAGACAATCGAGCTCGTGCACGAGAACATCACCGTCGAGAGAGTCCGAGACGATGACGACATCCTTGAACTCGACGAGGACATGATCGAACACTTCATCAACGACAAGAGCAATACCGAGAAGATCACGCGTAAGCTGGAGATAGATCTCGTCGCCCGAATCCGCAGGCACGATAAGAATGGCAAGTTCCAGAAGCTCGGCGAGCGCCTGGAGGACCTGAGGGAACGTCACGAGCAAGGTCTCATCAACAGCGTCGAGTTCCTCAAGATGCTCATCGACCTCGCCAAAGAAGCACGAGCCGCCGAAAAGGAAGTCGTGCCCGAGGAAGAGGAGGACAAGGGCAAGGCTGCTCTCACTGAGCTCTTTAACGGCATCAAGAACGGCGACACGCCTATCATCGTCGAGAACATCGTCAATGACATTGACGAGATCGTTAAGATAACTCGCTTCGACGGCTGGCAAGCTACCACGGCTGGCGTGAAAGAGGTTAAAAAACAGCTCCGTGCCATTCTATGGATGCGCTACAAGCTCAAAGACCAGGCTCTTTTTGATAAGGCGTATTCGTATATCGAACTCTACTATTAGGTAACAGAAGACAGACCTCTAGGGACGTTCCGCATTAACCATTTCATAGGATGTGGAGCGTCCCAATTTGAACGAGTAACGTCTTGCGATGGGCAAATGTTGCAGACCCAATGGCTCGACAACCCTTTCATAGTCTGGTGTTTAAGTCTTCACTAGAAGCCATCCACACTTTGTAGTTAATTGATTCCTTCTTCGCAGGCGAAAACGACAATGATGTCCGCCCCCCTACCTCCCCTCTGCCTTCAGCTTCAGCAGCAAATCACTCAGCTCGGGGCACTTGCTGGAAAGGCGCGTCTGGGCTCGCTCGCCCATCCCCCACCGTTGGCGGACTTCCTGGGCGCGCGGGCTCACGCGGTAGTCCCCGTCCATCACTTGCTTGAGCAGCTTGGCGGTCACGCGCGCATCGGCCAGAGCGCTGTGGGCGTGCCCCGTCGACTCGTCGAACTCGATGCCAAACCACGTTGCCGCGTCGCCCAACGAGACGCGCCCGTGGCTGCCCACGTCCATGATCGAGGTGTAAAACGCCTGCAGGTCGGCCCAGTCCGTAGGAAATGCGGAAAGGTCGATGTGCTTTGCCTGGCACTCGGTCAAAAGCTGTCGACGATCCGCCCCACTCCAACAAACCACCTGGGCGGAGTAGCGACCGATCCAATCGCTGAGCCTTTTGATCACCACATAGAGCGGATCGGCCATCGCGGTGTCCACAGCCGATATCCCCGTAAGCTCGCGGACGGGATACGCAACGCCTTCGGTAAATTCTGTCTGCACAAACTGCGAGAACTCACCCATAACGTTGCCGTGGTAATCGAGCTTGACGGCGCCGGCCTCAATAATCTCATTGCGCAGCCCACGGCGCTGGCGCTGCTTTGGCACCGGCGCAAACTCAAAGTCCAGCACAATCTGGCGCGCAAAGTTCGTCGTATCGATAGCCGAGATACACGGCGTCTTTTCAGCTGACACGGTTAGGGCCTTTCTCCGTTGCCTGCCGCTTGCTACATAGGCGGCTACATTGCCGTAAGGATAGGAACCCGTGCGGACATGAAAGTGGGGCGCAATACCATGCGCCAGGCACACGCCATGCAGACGGCCCCAAGAGAGTTGCCCGCTCTATTCAAATGCATGAAAAAGATTTAGGCCCGGTGACTTGAATCAGCGGTCATCCCGGGCCCATCAGAGCTCGTAGAGCTCTTGGTTGCTTTGGTCTCGCTCTTCACGGCGCTTATCGAACTTTCCGAGGCACTCAAGCAGCATTCGAAGCATAACAAGTCGCTGCCATTAAGGCACTGACCTCTTGACCAAGCAACGGCGCTGCCCAGCTATCACCCTTGGGCTGCCGTCAACTTTATTCTATCCGCGAGCATCTGGTTTACCAAATGGATTTTCGGTAAAGGAAGCACGGCACGCCCGCAAAACCACTACGCCCCAAGTGCCGCCATGGGAATCACCGCCACGCCGTCGTCGCGTGTGTAGGCAATGCTCCCCTTTCCAACCACGACCGCCAAAAACGCCGGCGCGGCATTCTGGGCGGCAGGATTGGAGAGCACTTTCCTCTCCAGCGCCTTGAGATTTCTCGCTCCATCGTCTGCTTTCGCATCACTCAGCTTGACCTCGATGGCTCCCCAGCGCCCGTCGTGCTCAACGATCAGATCGACCTCAAGGCCCTTCTCATCTCGGAAATAATGGACACTGTTGTCGACACCGCCGTAGGTGGAAAGGAACACGCGCACGTCGCGCAGGACGAGATTCTCAAAGAGCATCCCCAGCGTTTGCATATCGCCAAGCAGCCGCTCAGGGGTAGCCCCCAGCAACTTCGCCGCAAGTGACGGGTCACAGAAGTAGCGCTTGGGGCGCACGCGAACGCGGGCCTTCGAGCGCATGGGCGGCTCCCATCCGCACAGGTCCTCGGTCAGCTTGAGCCTGTTGAAGAGGTCCAAGTACGCAGCGATGGTCCTCTCGTCGGGGCCCGCCTCACCGTACGAGGCGTCCTTTACGAGCGTCTTGTACGTGACAGCCTGGCTCTCGTTCATGGCAAGAGCTCGCAAAAGGCCGTGTGCAAGCTCGGGCGACATGCCCTCGTCCAGCACGTTGACGTCGAGCACCGAGTGCACGTACTGGCTTGCCGTCTCTCGCGCAAGATCTTCCGAAAGCCCAAGATTTGCAGGCCAACCGCCCCTGCAGCACCAGCGGGCGACGTCATCCACCGTGCTCTCGCGACGCTGAGGGGCAAAATCCTCGCCCTTAAAGAGGCTTGCCAGTGACACGAGCGGCTCGCCGTCGCCTGACTCACACAGGGCCATGGGGCGCATTGACAGACGGGCGATCCTACCCGTGCCGGAATGACGAACATGGCTGCGCTCCTCGCTTTTGAGCGCGGTCGAGCCCGTGAGCAAAAGTGTCCCCCGTTCGTTGCCGTTCGCGTCCACGAAACGCCGGGCGGCATCCCAAACCTCGGGCACCTCCTGCCATTCATCGACCAGGTGTGGCGCATCGCCGATGAGCGCCAGGCTTGGGTCGACCTCTGCCGCCGCACGCTGCGCAGGCTCATCGAGCCTGGAGACGCTCGCCGAGCGAGAAAGCGCCGTCCAGGTCTTGCCGCACCATTTGGGGCCGTTGATCTCCACACAGCCAAACGCCCGCATAAGGGTGTCGAGGCGCTCCTCTATGAGCCGGGGCCTATATCCCTTTTGGGTCAATCTCTTCGGTGCATCCATAGACGGCCGTCCCTCTCTATCACGCGATATGCGAAATTACGCCATTCTCAATGCTGATTTTACGCTACTTTCAATGTAGTTTTTACGCCATGACAGATGTAGTTTTTACGCCATTTTCATTGAAGGTTTTACGCTTGGCATCCTTAGCGCGACCCATTCCGAGCATCACATCAGAGCGTGCTTGGTTATCTCCGCTCGCACATCTCGGCAAACGAAATCAGCTTGACGTCTCCCCTACTCTCCGCGGCATCCCGACATCCCTGCGTAAAGCCACTTTTTGAGAAAAGCGCATAGCTTTTTCGTTGCCGCCTAAAGAGCTCGCTTCGGTACACGAGCTTTTCCAGAACATCCTCGCCCACCGGTTCATTGCGCCATTTGCACTCCGCAAACAGCGCAGTGCCCTCGCCATCGTCAACAATCAAGTCGATTTCTTCCTGCGTATGCGTGCGATTATCCGTTCCCCACCAGCGCCCGACACTCGCCGGAACCACATCGAGCTGGCCCGCGCGCGCGAGTTCGTACACGTATTGTCTGCATATAATCTCAAAGACCGTACCCATGTAATCCGATACGTGCGGCTCAATGCGCTCATACGCCATCTCGGCCATATCGTTTTGAATCAGCCCGATGTTCTGCGGCACAAACTTGTACCAGAACCTAAACATCTGATCGCTCAGCAGATACACGGCTCGCTTATTGCTCGTCTCGTTTAGGGGCAGCTCGCGCTCGACAATCCCAAGCGACGCCAGCTTATCCACATAGCTCTTTACGTTGCTCGCAGGGATTCCCGTAGAGCTCGCAATCTCCGAGATCTTCGAGCGCCCCTGGGCAATTGCCTGCACGATTGCATCATATTGCTCGGGATTGCGGCACTCTTGCAATAGCAGGTTACTCGGCTCCTCAAAGAGATAGCCCGTAGGAGTAAGAAAAAGACGTTTGATGTTGTCCTTGAGCGGTACGGCAGGATCGACTTTCTCGATATATGCAGGAATGCCACCCGTCATGCCATAGCAAACTGCAGCGTCTTCGCGACCCATGCTCTGCCACAACCCGAGGGTCGTCGTAAAATCGAGCGGCATGATCTTAAACTGGGCCGTACGCCTACCGTATAGTGGGCTCTCGTAGCCCAACACCTGTTCCTCCATAAACGAAAGCGACGACCCGCACAGGATAAGCATGAGCTTGGTCTCTTTGTACAGGTGATCGATCTTGTCTTGCAGCAACGAGCTGATCTCGGGATTCGATTGGGCGAGATAGGGATACTCGTCAATCACGACAACCAAACGTTCCGTGCGAGCCATGGTGGCCAATGCATCGAACGCTTCGTCAAAACTACGAAACGACACGCCTGCAGCACCAACCGAGCCTGCAAGTATCGCCTGGCTAAAGCCGTGCAGGTTTGCCTCCGCATTGGTACGACGAGCTTGAAAGTAAATAGCCTTCTTGTCTTGGATGAATTCTGTGATAAGACGCGTTTTGCCCACACGACGACGGCCGTAAATCACAGGCATCTCAAAGGAGCCCGTGCCATACAGTCGATTGAGCTCGGACATTTCCACTGTTCTTCCGATAAACATAGGGCCATCCTTCCTTTACGTTATAGCTATCTATATTATACCTTCCTATAATATAGATAGCTATAACGTAATTCGACAAGCGGCGCACGCAAAAGGGGCGGTACACCACCGCACGTGGACCGTTCCGGAAAGCTTGTCTCGTTCCGAGCGGCAATTCCGGGTCACGGTTTCCTCAGGTACAAGACGACGATCCTCCGCCCTTATCACATGCCTTCAAATATACGATCCAGAGACACAAAACAGCAGATAGAATGCTCTTTTTCAAAAAAGTACACGTCCCGAAACTTACCCATTCTTCATAACTCGCTACCGTTCAAGGTCGCCGATTACCGCCCACCGATTCGGATGTAAAAATGTCGCCGAAAACAGGCCATCTATCTGCATGGTTAGATTTTGGTCAGCTTTTGGTCAGCTGAGCGGCAAATTCCAGCTGATACGTTTTTGCTACCCAAAAGGAGGCGGTAGCTCATGACCCATTACAATGACCAACTCATCGACCAGCTGCTCACTCAAGCCGAACAAGAGGGGCGCTGTCTGATTCCCCCGAGCACGGCGATCCGAAAAGCGCTCCTTCGGCGCATCGGCGACATGGTCGTCTCCCCCATGCCGGGACTGTTCGCGCGAAAAACGCGCTGGGATGAACTCAACCGAGCGCAACGCCATTGCGAGATTATCCGCGCCCTTGCGATCATCCATCCCGATTGGACGTTCTGCTCGTTTTCGGCAGCTTGCCTGCTGGGGCTCGAGGTCTCGTGGCGACACCTGAACGTCGTGCATGTTTGCAGCTCGACAAAGCCGTCGGCTCGTCCGGGCGCACATATTCAGCGACACCAGATTGAGCCGGCCGGAGCAATACGCAGAGCCGGCATATCGGTAACGCCGCCCATCCAAACGGCCACAGATTGCCTGCTGCAAACTGGTTTTGCCGACGGCATGCCCCTTGCCGATTCGGCGATCTCAAAGCTCGGCCTTGCGCGGGAACAGCTGATGGAGGCCGTTGAGCAACGAGCGACTGCCCGCAATGGTCGTGCGATTCGCACCGCCCTCACAACGCTTCGATATGCCGACGCCCGCGCCGAGAGCGGCGGGGAATCGGTCGCCCGAGCCGTCATGATCGAGACGGGCTTTGCGCCCGACTGGCTTCAATACGAGCTGACGGACCCCTTCGATTCGGCCAAGCCTATACGAACGGACTTTACCTGGGAGCGCCAGGCGCGGGAACTCACGCTGGGCGAGCTCGACGGGCTCATCAAATATACCGACCAGACCATGCTGGCCGGACGCACCACCGCCGAGGCGCTCGTTGCCGAACGACAGCGCGAGGCGCACCTATCGCTCTACGGCCACCCTCTGCTGCGCTTTACCATGAACGAGGTCCGCTCGGCAGGAATGCTCGCCAAAAAGCTGCAGACGGCAGGCATCCGGCAGACCGCGCTGCCGACGTGGCTCAACGATATTGAGCTGTAGGGGCTGCTAGGCCGCGCATCGCCGGATCGCATCCCCCTATCTGGGCCGCGTTTTCCCAACGGCCACGCCAACGGAAAGCGCGTCCCAGCCTGGACGCTCAAAACAGGACGCACTTTCCGGATGGCGGGCCTAGCGGAAAGCGTGTCCCGGAATCAGGTCTCGGAACAGGCCGTGCTTTCCGGTTGAGTCCTTCAGCGGAAACCGCATCCCGGAATAAACGCTCAAACTGGGATGCACTTTCCAAACGACCGGCCAGCGGAAAACGCATCCCATTCTGGGGCATGATTCCGGGACACAGCTTCCGGTTGAGGGCCGATCCGGAAAGCGCATCCCACTCCGGGACGTAGTTTCCGCCGAGGGCCCAAAAAGGAAAGCACATCCCGTTCTGAGTGCCAATTCTGGGATGTAATTTCCGCCGAGGGCTCCAAAGGGAAAGCACGTCCCATTCTGAACGCCAATTCTGGGACGCAGTTTCCGCTCCAAACAAAAGGCCCCGACTCACGATGGAGCCGGGGCCAAAGGCGCAGCGTATGTAGTTGATGTTGAGCACGAACAGCCCATCAGCAATGGTCGTCCGTGCTCTACCCTACCCGCGGCGACGGGCGCGGCTGTAGGGCGTATCCACCATGGGCAGATCTGGACGCAGCTTGCCGTCAAACGCGCGGTAGGCGTTCTGCACGGCGGGCGCCGTGGGGATCGTTGCGATCTCGCCGATGCCCTTGCCGCCGTATGCCACGGGCAACAGCTCGTCCTTCTCCACGTAGATGGCGTGGATATTCGGAATCTCGGGCGCACGGAACAGCCCGAGCGTACCGTACCTTGCCTGGGGTACGCAGTCCTTGAGCGGCCAGTCCTCGGTAAGCGCATAGCCCATACCCATGAGCACGCCGCCTTCGATCTGACCTTGGATGGAGATGGGGTTGACCACCTTGCCGGAATCGTGCGCGGCATAGACCTCGCTCACGCGGCCGTCATCATCCAGAATGACCACATGCGTGGCAAACCCGTAGCAGATGTGGCTCTTGGGGTTGGGAACGTCGGCGCCCAGCTTGTCGGTCGGCTCCAGGTACACGTAGCCAAACTCGCATCCCTCGAGCGCCTTGATGGCAGCCGCGGGATCCTGAGGATGCATACCCTGGCCGGCGACGAGTTCCTGCGTGCGCAGCTGATAGGCGCGACCGTCGTCGTACTCGATCTTGACGCCATCACCATGCGCACTCACGGGAGCATCGGGCGCGGGCTTGCCGGCCTCGATGTCAAGCATGGCGTCGCGCAGCAGGAAGGCGGCGCCGCGCACGGCCTCGCCGGTCACGACCGTCTGACGCGAGCCAGACGTGGTGCCGGAGTCGGGAGCGTTCTCGGTGGAGCACTCGCCATTGGCAATGCAGCTCAGCGGCAGACCGCAGGCCTCGGCAACGTCCTGCAAAAAGACCGTGTTGCAGCCCTGGCCGATGTCAGACGTGGCGGCATAGACCACGGCGACGCCGTTCTCGACGCGAATCTTGCAGCGGCCGGCATCGGGCAGACCCACGCCCACGCCGGCGTTCTTCATGGCGCAGGCGATACCGGCGTGTCCGGGATGCGCGTAGTAGGCATCCTTGACCTCGAGCAGCGTCTCCTTAAGCGCCGTGGAGCAGTCGGCAATCTGGCCGTTGGGCAGAACCTCGCCCGGCTCGATAGCGTTACGGTAGCGGATCTCCCATGGATCCAGGCCGACCTTCTCGGCCAGCAGGTCGATCAGGCTCTCAAGCGCAAACTCGGACTGGCACACGCCAAAGCCGCGGTACGCGCCGGCGGGCGGGTTGTTGGTGTAGTAGCCAAAGCCGCGGATGTCGGTGTTCTGGTACTTGTAGGGGCCAACGGCATGCGTGCAGGCGCGCTCGAGCACCGGACCGCACAGCGACGCGTAGGCGCCGGTGTCAAAGTTGATCTCGCAGTCCAGACCGGTAAAGTTGCCCTCGGCGTCGCAACCCAGCGTAAAGGTGCCGTCCATGGCATGACGCTTGGGATGGAAGGCAAGCGACTCGGCACGCGTGAGCTTGCACTTCACAGGACGCTGGAACTTATAGGCAGCGAGCGCGGCCAGGTGCTGGATGGACACGTCCTCCTTACCGCCAAAGCCGCCGCCCACGAACATGGTCTCGACGACCACGCGCTCGGGTTCGTTATCCCAGCCAAACATGTGGGCGCACTCTTTGCGCGTATCGTAGGCACCTTGATCGGTCGACTGCACCTTGACGCCGTTCTTGTACGGGAAGGCGACGGCGCACTCGGGCTCCAAGAAGGCATGCTCGGTAAAGGGCGTGGTAAAGCGCTGCGTCACGGTGCACGCGCTCTCCGCCAGTGCCTTGGCGGCGTCGCCACGTGTCACGTGACGGCTCTGGCATACATTGTCCTTGAGCTCCACCGTGTTGCCAAAGGCAAAGAAGCTGTCGTGCAGGCGCGGAGCGTCGGCAGCCCTGGCCTCGGCGATGTTGCGCACGGGTTCCAGAGGCTCGTAATCAACCTTGACGAGCTTCTTGGCCTTCTCGAGCGTCGCCTCGTCCTCGGCAACCACCAGCACGATGGCGTCACCCACGCAGCGGGTGATATCGCCCTGGGCGATCATGACGTCCCAGTCCTGGATAAGGTGGCCGACCTGGTTGACCGGCACGTCCTCGGCGCGCAGAATGCCCACCACGCCGGGCAGGGCCTCGGCCTTGGAGGTATCGATGGAGAGCACGCGGGCACGCGGGTACTTCGAGCGCACGGCGCTGGCATAGGTCAGGCCCGGCTGGTCGAGCTCGTCGATGTCGTCGGGGTACTTGCCCTCGCCGAGCACCTTCTTGCGCACGTCGATACGGAAGGCGCGCTTGCCCACGCCGTAGTCGTCGCCGCGCTCCAAGTCCTCGTCGATCTGCTTTTCGCCGCGGAGCACCGCGGCCGCCAGCGAGATGCCCTCGATAATCTTCTTGTAGCCGGTGCAACGGCATACATTGCCGCGGATGGCGTACTTAATCTGCTCCTCGGTGGGCTCGGGGTCCTCGGCGATGAGCGCTGCACCCGCCATGACCATGCCGGGGATGCAAAAGCCGCACTGCACGGCGCCCACGGCGCCAAAGGCGTACACAAAGGCCTCGCGCACGTCCTGGGGCAGGCCCTCGACGGTCACGATGTTACGGCCGGCGGCAAGGGCGGTGGTCAGTACGCACGCCTTGACGGCCGCACCGTCCACATGGATGGTGCAGGTGCCGCAGGCGCCCTCGGAGCAGCCGTCCTTGGCGGAGTGAATGTGCAGGTCGTCGCGCAGATAGCGCAGCAGCGGCTTGTTCTGAGTCGTCGTGCGCTCGACGCCGTTAACGGTAAAAGTGAATTCCTGTGCCATGGTGATTCCCTTCTACACGCCGGCGGCGATGCCGGTGCGGTCGTGGATGGCGCCATGCGGGCAGACGACGGCGCACATGCCGCACGACAGGCAGTCTGCGCCGTCGATATGGGCGCAGTTGTCCTCGATGCGGATAGCGCCGGCAGGGCACTTTTTGGCGCACATGCCGCAACCGATGCAGCTCGTGCCGCAGATCTTGCGGGCGATGGCGCCTTTATCGGTGTTGTTGCAGCGCACCAGGATGTTCTGGTAGCCGGGGACGAAGGCAATCACGCGCTGCGGGCACGCCATGCCGCACAGGCCACAGCCCGTGCACTTGGAGCGATCCACGCGGGCGACGCCGTCGACCAGTGCGATGGCACCGTGGGGGCAGGCCGTGACACAGGCGCCACAGCCAATGCAGCCTTCGCTGCAGCGGGCGTCGCCGCCTGCGGAGGCACAACCGCTTCCGCAGGCAACGTAGGCCACGTTATGTTGAATGGATTTGGCCATAAGAGACTCGCCTATTTCTTAAGAAGGTACGAATAGCTGTCGCGCACAGCCCTGATGGTCAGGCGGACGGCCTCGGGAAGACCGGTGTTGACGGCATCGACCGAGACGGTGCGGACCGTGCCGGCGACGCGGACCTTAAAGTGATCCTCGTCCACGGCCAGGAAGCCCTCGTTCTCGGAGTTCTCCATGTCCTCCTCGCTCCAGAACAGGGTGAGCTTGTCCTTGTAGGGACGACCCTCCTGGTAGGGGCAGAACACGGCGCAGTTGCCGCACTCGTTGCACATGCCGTCGACGTGGACGACCTGATGCTTGGCCAGGCCCGGCACCTTAATGGCAACGTTGGCGCGGTTGGGGCACACGTCGCAGCAGACCTCGCACACCGAGCCGCAGCCCAGGCAGCGGGTCTTGGTGCAGTTGCGCTTGTCGCGGCACAGCGACCCCTTGCGCTCGTAGCAGGTGTCCTCGCGGCCAGCCTGCTCGTTGCAATCGGCGTACTTGTTAAAGTCCACGCCGGCGATGGCACGGGCGACCTCGGCGGCGTCGGCAATAGCCTCAACCACGGTGGCAGGACCGCGACGGCAGTCGCCCGCAGCCCAGACGCCCTCGACGCCGGTGGAGGTGGCGGCAAGGCGGCCGCGACGGTCGTGCTCGACGCCCGCGGCATCGTACAGGCTGGCATCGATGCCCTCGCCCACGGCGCAGATCACCGTGGTGGCGGGAAGCTCGACGGTCTCGCCCGTGGCGACGGGGCTGCGACGGCCGCTTGCATCCGGCTCGCCAAGTTCCATAACATCGCAGGTCAGCACGGCGCCGTTAAGTGCCTTGGGCGCCAGCAGCTCGCAGAACTCAACGCCATCGGCAAGAGCAAGATCGAGCTCTTCCTCGTCGGCGGGCATCTGCTTCTTGGTGCGGCGATACACCAGGCGCACGTTCTTCACACCAGCCAGGCGCTTGGCCACGCGGGCCGCATCCATGGCGGTGTTGCCGGCGCCAATGACTACGACGTCCTCGCCCAGCTCGAGCTTCTCGCCCTTCTTGGCGGCCTCGAGGAACTCCAGCACGTCGAGCTCGGCACCCTCGCCCAGGCCGGCGGAACCGGGCATCCAGGCACCGGTGGCCACGACAACGTCGGTAAAGCCCTGAGCCTTGAGCTCTTCGATGGACTCCACGCGAGCATTGAGCTGCACCTTGGCACCAAAGGCCAGGCAGAGCTCTGCGTCGTGGGAGATATCGTCGCTCGCAATGCGGAACTCAGGAATCACGTGACGGACCACGCCGCCGAGCGAATCGCGGGCCTCGAAGATGGTGACGGGCACGCCGGCACGCGTCAGGAAGAACGCCGTCGCCAGACCGGCCGGACCGCCGCCGATAACGGCAACGTTGCGCTCGCCGTCGTTGGCGATGGCCTGAGCGCGCAGCTTGGGCAGCACGGCGGTCATGGCCTCGCGGGCAGCCTTGAGCTTGCTGGCGCGAATCTGGGCGCCCTCGGGCTCGTAAAATGCACGCTCGCAGGCACGGCCGCAGGGATGCGGGCAGATGGTGCCGGTAATGAACGGCAGGGCGTTGCGCTCGATGATGATGTTGAGCGCGTCCTCGTAGCGACCCTCGTCAACAGCCGCCAAGTAGGCGGGAATATCCTGCTGGATAGGGCAGCTCGTGCGGCACGGCGTGGTAAAGCAGTCGGAAAGCGGGCTCTTGCCGGCGACCTTGCGGTCGGGCAGCGGGCGCAGCGGCTTCTTGTAGAGCGGGTTGGTGAGCGAGTCGTTCTGGATCGCCGTCACGGCCTCGAGAGAGACGCCCTCAAACGGCTTGCCGTCCAGATCGGTGAACTCGCCAGCCATCTGGCTAAAGCGCTCGTAGCCACCGGGCTTGAGCACGTCGGTCGCCAGGGTGACGGGCCAAATACCGGCATCGTACAGGGCGCGGATGTTGTAGACCGTGGCACCGCCGGAGTAGCTGATGCGCAGCTTGCCATCGAACTGCTCGGTAATGCGACGGGCGGCCTCGATGGTCAGCGAGAACAGCGAACGGCCGGACATGTACATCTCGGTGGAAGGCAGCTCGTTTCTCGTCACGTCGACGGGGAAGGTGTTGGTGAGCTTGACGCCAAACTCCAGGCCGCGCTCGGCGCACAGGGCAATCAGGCGCTCGAACATGGGCACGGCGTCGGCCCACTGCAGGTCCTCGCGGAAGTGCGTGTCATCGAAGACGATGTAGTCAAAGCCCAGCTCGTTCAGACGCTGGCGGGCAAACTCATAGCCCAGCAGCGTGGGGTTGCACTTGATGTAGGTGTTGAGGCCCTTCTCGGTGATCAGATAGGTCGCGATGCGCTCAATCTCCGCCGGCGGGCAGCCATGCAGGGTAGACTCGGTGATGGAGTTGGAGATGCGTGCCGGGATGGACTCGACAAACGCGGCGTCGACATGCTCAAACTTGTCCAGGTTGGCGAGCGCCCATGCGCGGCACTCGTTCCAGACGTCAGAGCCGCTGGCGTCCTTCATGCCCTCGATGTAGGCGTCGACCTTGGGGCTCTTGATACCCTCCAGGTCATAGCCCACGGACATGTTAAAGACAAAGCCGTCCGGGCTGCCCAGGCCGTACTCGCGAGCGATGAGGTGGCAGGCAAACCATGCCTTCACGTACTCGGCAAAGGCCTGCGGAACCTCGAGCTCGGTCGACCACTCGCAGTTGTAGCACTCGTCCTGCGCCACGATGCAGGGCTTGTTCACACACTTGGAGAGCTCCTCGCCGTCCATAACCTGAACGGTCTTGAGCTCAAAGAAGCGGGAACCGGCCACATAAGAGGCCACGATGTTCTGAGCCAGCTGCGTATTGGGACCGGCGGCCGGGCCAAACGGAGTCTCGATGCGCTCGTCAAAAATGGGAAGTACGCCCTCCTGGTTGGTCGTGACCATCTTGCGCACGCCAAAGATGGCGTCCTGGGTCTTGTGCTCCTCGATGATCCAGTTCATCAGCTGCGAAAACGGGATCGGCCTCATGATGTCGCTCATAGTGAGCTCCTCTCTGTAACGCCCGGCGAGACCGCGCGGCGGGCGCAAATACGGTGTAGCGCTAGCACAGCGCCGGCGACCCCGCGGAGGTCGCCTATACGCGCGTCGGATGCGGCGAAACATCCGACGCGCGTGAATCTACTTGTAATTAGTAGGCGCGATCGTTGAGCGTGCTCCAGAGCTTCTTGGACTCGGCCATGGTCCACGCGTTGATCTTGTCCTCATCAATGCCAACGAACTCGCGATCCTTGTACAGGACGCGGCCGTTGATGATGGTGGTGCGGCAGTTTTTGCCCATCATGCCAAAGAGCATGTGGCCGTCGATGTTCTCCTCACTCAGCGGCGTAAAGGGCTTGTAGTCCATAACGATGACGTCGGCGGCAGCGCCGGCCTCGAGCACACCGAGCTTGCGATCGAAATACTTGCTCGCCATCTTGGCGTTGTTCTCGAACAGCATGGTCATGGCCTCGCACCAGCCCACGTTGGGCATGGCGGCGTTGTGGCGCTGAATGATCAGGAAGACCTTAAGGCTCTCGAGCATATCGTGGGTGTAGGCGTCGGTGCCCATGCACACGGGGATGCCGCGGCGGAAGAACTCGAGCACGGGGGCGCAGCCCACGGCGTTGCCCATATTGGATTCGGGGTTGTTGACGAGCCAGGTGCCGGACTCCTTGACGATGTCCATCTCGGCGGGCGTCACGTGGATGCAGTGGCCGAGCATGGTGTCGGGCCCGAGCAGGTCGTGCTGCAGCAGGCGCTCGACGGGGCTGATGCCACCGCGGTTGAGGCGGGAATCCCACACATCGTTCATGCCCTCGCACACGTGGATGTGGAAACCGGTCAGGCCGTTGTTGGCCTCGGCCATCTTATCCATGGTCTCGTCCGAAAGCGTAAAGGTGGCGTGACCGCCAAACATGGCGGCGATCATGTGGTTGTCGCTATCGCGACGCTCCTTGGCGGCCCACTGGGCAAACTCGGCGTTCTCGGCAATGGCCTGGTCGCATTTTTCCTGACCGCGGCGATCGGAGACCTCGTAGCACAGGCACGAACGCATGCCCAGCTCCTGCGCGGCGTCCTTAATGGTAAAGAGGCTTCCCGGGATCTCGCAGAAGCTCGCATGGTGATCGAAGATCGTGGTGACGCCATCACGGATGGAGTCCAAAATCGTGGCATAGGCGCTGGCCTTGGTGCCGTCGAGCGTCAGGTTGTCGTCGATCTTCCACCACTGCTGCTCAAGATTCTCCAGGAAGTTGGTGGGGTTGCAGCCCTTAATGGCAAGGCCGCGAGCCAGACCCGAGTAGATGTGGGTGTGGCAGTTGATGAGTCCGGGCATGATGAGGTTGCCCTGGGCGTCGACGTACTCGGCATCCGGGTACTTAGCCTTGAGCTCGCGCTCGGGGCCCACTTCGACGATCGTATCTCCGTCAATAGCGACTGCACCGTTGGGAATGAACGGAGTCTGAGCGTTGCGGGTAAAGACGGAACCGTTAGCAACCAGAAGCATAAATGCTCCCTTCAACATCAGAGGCGGGGTTTGACACCTCTGACATGGCGGAAGTGCGAAGCGCCGGCCTACACCGGAAACGGGCCCTCTCCCGTCAACGCTTCACCAAAGGGACAAGCCCTTTGAAGTGCGGCTTGGCGCCGCATGGCGCCGGCGGACGAGGCGATGCGTCCGCCGGCGAATAGCACCGGATTGGTTACTTCTTGCTCTCGGGCAGGACCAGATCCACGGCGGCATCCTTGGCGGCATCGATGTGCTGAGCCACGACCGGCGTCTGCGGAAGGATCAGGTTAAGGACAATGGCCATGATGGCGGTGGGGGTCACGGCGTTGGAGCCGATGACGGTGGACACCCAGGTGGGCATGCCCTCGCCGGCAAGGCAACCGCTGGCCATCCAGATACCCAGGCCAAAGACAACAGAGGTGCCGACGATGGTGGTGGTGCGCTGCGTGAGACCCTCGCGGGTGAACATGCGCACACCGTTCATGGTGATGGTGCCAAAGACGCCGACGGTCGCGCCGCCGATGACAGGCTGCGGGATGGCGGAAAGGACGGCAGAGAGCTGCGGGAACAGGCCGGCGATGGCAAAGACGGCCGCGATGATCACAAAGACCCACTTGTTGACGACCTTGTTGGAGCAGATGATGCCCACGTTCTGGCCAAGGGCGCTGGTGGGAAGACCGCCCAGCAGGCCGCCGACCATAGAGGTGAGGCCCTGGGACACAATAGCGCCGGAGAGCTCACGCTCGGTGGGCATACGGTCGATGGAGCCCAGGCAGGCGGCGGAAACGTCACCGATAACCTGGATGGCGACCATGGGGAACACGACAGCGAGGGTAATGCAGACCTCGGGATCAAACTCGAGCGCGTAGGGCATGAGCTTGGGAAGGGCGAAGACCTGGGCGGTAGCGACGCTGGAGAAGTCGATCATGCCAAAGGGGATGGAGACGATCATGCCAACAATCATGCCAAAGAACACAGATCCCAGCTTGAGCGTGCCCTTGCCAAAGTTAGCGAGCGCAAAGACCACGGCGAAGGTGATAAGAGCAACGCACCAGGCCTGCGGAGTGCCCCACAGCGGCGTACCCATACCGCCGGCCATATACTTGACGGCCGTGGGATACAGCGAAACGCCGATGGAGAAGATGACCGTACCGGTCACGACGGGCGGGAACAGCCACTTGATCTTGCTGTAAGCCAGACCAAAGAGGACCGCGACGGCGCCGCCGACGATCTCGCCGCCCAGCAGCGCACCAAAGCTAAAGCCCGAGGCACCCATGGCCTGGAGGGCCGGGAGGAACGCGAACGAAACGCCCATGACGATGGGCAGGCCGCCGCCGATGCGACGGAAGGGAGCGAAGGCCTGAAGGGCCGTGTCGATTGCCGAAAGAATGAGCGCGACCTGGATGATGTCGGTGCTCTGCTGGCTATTAAAGCCGTAGACGCCGGCCATGATGACAGCCGGGGTGATGATACCGGCAAACGAAGCCAGTACGTGCTGAAGGGCACACGGGATCATTTCCTTAACGGGAGGCATGCCTTCACGAGTGAACAGGGCTTCAGTGCCGTTCTTAACCGTCTCCTGGGTCATTTGACCACCAATCCTCGAAATAGTTGTTTTCGCATCTAACGTTCTATTGTGACGCAGTGCGGGGTTGAGGTTGTGCCTTCGTTGCATATCGTATTAAAGATGATTCTCATTCTCAATAATAATTTTTTGTTATCAGACTATTCTTCAGCTGAAATTGCGCATTTCCGCAGGTCAGGAAAGTGTCTGGTCAAAATAACATCTAACATTTCTTTTGGTCAACCGTTTACCGCTAAATTCCTACCGTTCGTCTGCATTACGCAATGTACCTGCGGATATACGAGATGATGGGCAGCGTGTTACCATGAGAAAAAATTGTTATGAACATTTCCGATTTCACCCAAAGGAGTTGCCCGTGAACGAGACCGTACGTCGCTTTTTGCCGATGGTCGATTTTCTGGAGCAGATACTCGGCAAAAACAGCGAAATCGTGCTGCACGATTTCTCGGATCCCGACCACGCCATCGTTGATATTCGCAACGGCATCGTGAGCGGCCGCAAGGTCGGCGGTCCCGCCACCGATCTGGCACTCAAGATCATGCACGACGCCAAGTATCGCGACCTGCCGTTTATTACGGGCTACGAGGGGCGCGGTGCCGGCGGCAAGACGTTGGAGTCAGCGACGTACTTTATCCGCGAGAATGACGAGATCGTCGGTATGCTCTGCGTTAACACCGACCTCTCGACTGTGCGCTCCATCAACGCCATGGCGCAGCAGCTCATGGCGTGCTTCGACGCGGCGCCGACGCGCACGGAGCCCGCCCCTATCGAGGTCGAAAGCCTTTCGGAGTCCACACAGGAGCTCATCGACCGCAGCATTGCCGAGTTGCTGAGCGCGCGCGGGCTGGATGTAGCGTCGCTTGGTCAGAGCGACCGCGTGGACGTCATTCGCCACCTCAACGGTAACGGGGTGTTCATGCTCAAGGGCGCCGTGGCCTGCGCCGCCTCCGCGCTGGGCATCTCGGAGCCCAGCGTCTACCGCTACCTGCAAAAAGTCCGCAAGGAAGGCTAACGAGCAAAATGGAGCGCGGGCAGTCTTTTTGGGACGGGGCTATTTTAGCTAACCTCCCTCTGCCCACGATTTCGATGAGCCGCAAGTAAAAGCAATCCTGCATATTGGGGTAGCTAAAATAGCCCCGTCCCAAAAAGACTGCCCTTGGTGGCTCCACAAGTGACCCATCGCTTGACAAAAGACCCTGCAGCTCGTACTGCAGGGTCTTTTTACATGTCATGTTTAGTTGTTGCCAACGCCTTAGAGGGCGGCGACGACCTCGATCTCGACCAGACCGCCAGCCGGAAGGGCGGCAACCTGGAAAGCGCTGCGCGCGGGGAACGGGGCCTCGAACTTGGAGGCGTAGATCTCGTTCACGGCGGCGAAGTCGGCAATGTCGGCCAGGTAGACCGTGGTCTTGACGACATCGGCAAAGGTGGCACCGGCGGCAGTCAGCAGGGCCTCGACGTTAGCAAGGGACTGCTTGGCCTGGGCCTCGACGCCCTCGGGCATCTTGCCAGTTGTGGGGTCGATGCCCAGCTGGCCGGACAGGAACACCATGTTGCCGGTCTGGATACCGGGGGAATACGGTCCGATGGCTGCGGGTGCGTTATCGGAAGACACGACGGTCTTGCTCATGTTTATCTCCTTACGGTTAACTAGAAAGCGTGAGCGCGGCGTTCACACCGGGAGGCACAGTTCGGTCTGAACACCGCGCTTGATTGGGATGGTACTCAAGGTTTCTGTTTGATGCAAGAATATTATCAGCTTGCGAGAATATTTTATCGCCCAACGGTCTCCCCGAACCGCTGAACGGTTCTCATGTGGAGCAGCCAGTCCAAGCTGCTGAAGACTTTATCCCGCTTGGAGCACGGGCATCGCCTGCCGCAACGGCGCCACTATACTTTTGATTATCTGAGCATTTTGAAAGGCAGGATATGACCGCAACCGCCAGTCGAACCACCAACCGCAGACCCGAGCTTTTGGCGCCCGCCGGAGGGCCCGAGCCCTTTGCCGCCGCACTCGCCGCCGGGGCAGACGCCATCTACTGCGGCATGGGCAGCTTCAACGCCCGCCGCAAGGCCACCAACTTTACCGACGAGGCCTTTGAGCAAGCCTGCCGCGCCGCGCATCTAGCCGGGTCGCGCGTCTACGTCACGGTAAACATCGTCATCAAACAGTCCGAGATGGGCGATGCGCTGCAACTCATCCATCGCTGCTCCACGCTGGGCGCCGACGCCTTCATTATCCAGGACTGGGGCCTGTTCTTTGAGGTCAAGCGCACCATGCCCGGCATCGAGACACATATCTCGACCCAGGCGAACATCCACGACGACCGCGGAACCCTTTGGTGCCGTGAGCAGGGCGCCGACCGCGTGACTCTCTCGCGCGAGCTCTCCATCGACGAGATCGCCGCCATTCACAACGCCGCGCCCGATGTGGACCTCGAGGTCTTTAGCCACGGTGCCATCTGCTTTTGCTACTCGGGCCTGTGCCTGCTTTCGAGCTTTGCCATGGCGGGCCGCTCGGCCAACCGCGGCATGTGCGCCCAGCCCTGCCGCCTGCCCTACGAGCTGATCGACGAGAACGGCCGCTCGCTCTCCCCTGCCGGTCGCGAGCGCGCGCTGTGCCCGCGCGACACCAACACGTCGCAGCTTGTTCGCCGTCTGTATGACGCCGGCGCCGCATCGCTCAAGCTCGAGGGCCGCATGAAGGCCCCCGATTACGTGTATTCCATCGTCGATGTGTATCGTCACCAGATTGATGACATGCTGGCCGGGGTCGCCGTAGATAAGGACGAGGTAGCCGCCCGCCAGCGCCAGCTCAAGCGCTGCTTCAACCGCGACTTTACGCACGCCTATCAGGACGGCACCTCGGGCGACGAGATGATGAGCTATGAGCGTTCCAACAACCGCGGCCAGATCGTAGGCACGGTACTGGGCAGCCGTCTGGCCAACCGCGATGTGCGCGGCCTCAAGCCCGACGACCGCCGTCGGCGCGCCGCCATCGCCCGCATTGAGTTGTTTGAGCCCGTGGGCAAGGGCGACCTGCTGGAGCTTCGCCACGATAACGAGTTTGACCAGTTCCTGACCACCATTGCCGCCGATGATGCCGCCGCCGGTGACATCATTGAGTGCCGCGTGCCCCGCAGCATGCCCGAGGGCTGCCGCGTCCGCGTGATTCGCAGTCAGCGCGCCATCGACGCCGCTGGCGCCGCGCTCAAGCGCGATGTGCTGCGCCGCCGCGCCGTAGACGTGTCCGTTGTGGCGCGTCTGGGCGAGCCGTTTACCGTGACGCTCACCTGCTGCGACGACCCCACGCTCACCGCCACCGCCACGGGCTTCACCGTCGAGGCCGCCAAGACCCGCGCCGTCGAGGCATCCGATCTGGTTGAGCACGTCGGGCGCATGGGCTCCTCTCCCTTTGAGGCCGCAAGCTTTGACGTTTCGCTCGACGCCGGCTGCGGTATGGGCTTTTCCGCCGTGCACAAGGTGCGCGCCGCCGCTTGTAAGGCGCTGGAAGAGGCCATTCTGGCACCGTACGAGGAGCGCGAGAAAACGCTCGAGTTGCCGGTGCTCGACAAATGTACGCGACCCATGCCCGAGCACTACCGCGACGAGCCGCAGATCTGCGCCGCCGTCAACACGCTCGAAGCCGCCGAGGCAGCTCGTGCCGAGGGCGCCACGCGCATCTATATGACCACCGATGCGCTCGAGGCCGCCGGTGTCTCCCCCGCCGATGCATTTGAGCAGGGCATCGTACCCGTACTCGACGAGGTCTGCCGCGCCGTCGACCACGAGCGCGTCGATCCTTTGATCAATGCCGGAGCCACCGTCGCCGTCGGCAATATCTCCGAGCTCGCCGTAGCCGCTCATGCCGGCGCCACGGCCGAGATTCGCTCTTGCCTGCCGGTGCATAACACGCCCTGCATGGAGGCGCTTGCCGGGCGCGGAGCCGGTGCGTTTTGGCTCTCGCCCGAGATCACGCTCGACGAGATTGTCTCGCTCGGCGCCGCCGCGCCCGCGGCTCTGGGCATCACCGTCTTTGGCCGCCCGCGCGTCATGACAAGCGAGCATTGCATTCTGCAGGTTGCCAACGGCTGCATCCACGATTGCGCCAACTGCCGCCTGCGTGCCCGCAAGCTCTCGCTCAAGAATATCGACGGAAAGGTCATGCCGGTGCGTACCGACATCCACGGCCGCTCACGCCTGTACGACGCCTACCCCATCGACCTCACGCCTCAGGTTCCTCAGCTGCTCGATGCCGGCGTGCGTCGTCTCATGGTGGACGGAACGCTGCTCGAAACGGATGAGATCGCCCGTGCCGTCGCTCGCGTCCGTCGCGCCGTCGAGGCAGCGCAGGCCGGCCGCAAGCCCGCCGCCCGCCTACGCGGGGCGACCTCGGGCTGCATGTTTGTGGGAATCAGCTAACCGAAAGGCTAACACGTGAACGAAGAACCTCAAGTCCTCTACTGCGACGCCTGGCTCATGGCCATCGACAAGCCCGCCGGCATGATCGTCCACGGCGACGGCACCGGAGAGCGCACGCTCACCGACTACGCCAGCGACCTGCTGCTGGCGATGGGCGACGGCTTTGCCGCGACCGACATGCAGCCGCTCAACCGCTTGGACCGTGACACCACCGGCGTGGTGCTGTTTTCGCTCGACAAGCAGACGCAGCCCTCCTTTGACCAGATGGTCATCGACCACGCTTTCGAAAAGCACTATCTGGCGCTCGCCGAGGGCAAGATCGACTGGAACGAAAAGCTCATCGACAAGCCCATCGCCCGCGACCGCCACGATAGCCGCAAGATGCGTGTCGGCGCCAGCGGCAAGCCGTCACAGACGCGCGTGAAGGTGCTCAAGCGTCTTAAGAGCCGTCGTGGCCTGCCCACGCGCTCGTATATCGATGTCGAGCTGCTCACCGGCCGCAAGCACCAAATCCGTGTGCATCTGGCGAGCGAGCGTCATCCCCTGGTAGGCGACGACCTGTACGGAACGCCGCGCCCCTGCGGCCTCATGCTTCACGCCCACAGCGTGTCCTTCACGCATCCCGTAACCGGCGAGCACATCCACATCGAAGCCCCCTGCCCCTGGGAGCCCTAAACCACCACAATGGCTCAGCCGCGGTCCCAAAACGTCTCGATCTGTAACAGTAACTCGGCAAAATCCATCCCAGATGTTACAGATCGAGACAAAGGGACGGCACGGTTCGGAAGTATCTCAATCTGTAACACCTAGCCCACTTTTAACGGTCCAGTTGTTACAGACTTAGACAAACCGGCAGACAACGAAAGCGGCAACGCCCGTGATGGACGTTGCCGCTTTTCTATTGAGAAAACTACTCGGTTTTCGTTACTAACCACCACAATGGGGACAGGCGCCTTCGCGGTGGTTTTGGCCTTAGCCCGTCCCCTGCTGCTAGACCGTGATGACGTTGTCCATTGCCCGGTACTTGGCGGGGACCTCGCCTGCGGTAATAATCGTTGCGTCGCGGAAGTCCGCGAACTTGACGGGCGCCACCATGCCAAATTTACTGGCGTCCGAGATTACGAAGCGTTTGGCGGTATGGCGCATCGAGATACGCTTGACCTGTGCTTCCTCGATATCCGGTGTGGTGAGACCTTGCTCGGCGGCGATGCCATTGGAACCCCAAAAGCCGCAGTTGAAGTTATAGCGGTCCAGAGTTGCCAAGGCATCGGGACCGACGAGCGCCTCGGTCTCGGGCTTGAGCTCGCCGCCAAGCACAACGGTGCGCATGCCGCGCAAGGCGAGGTGCTGAGCGTGAAGCACGGAATCAGTCACATAGGTGACGCCCTCAAGGCGCGGAAGATGCTCGATGAGCTTGAGCGTCGTCGATCCCGAATCGATATACACAAAGCTATCGGGCTCCACCAGGGCCGCGGCACGGGCGCAGATGCGCTCCTTGTCATCGTTATGGAGATCGCTGCGCTCGTTGATCGTCAGGTCGCGCGTCACGTGCGCGCGCTCCAGACTCGTCGCGCCTCCGTGCACCTTGGCGATACGGTGTGCGCGGTCGAGCGTCTGCAAGTCGCGCCGAATGGTGGACGGTGTCACGCCCAGGGCTTCAACAAGCTCCGGTACGGTAACCGAGCCGGCCTGCTGCACCATCGACACAATCGCGTTGAGCCTATCTTCCGCAAGCATCGCTTACCCCTCCTCGGGGTACACGACTCCCCAGTCGGCGCGGAGCTTGGTCATCAGCTCCATAACATCAGAAGCATAGCCCAGAAGCTCGCGCTTCGAATCATCGCCGGCAACGGCCTTCTCCAGGTCGGCCATCTCGTAGCACAGTGCGTAGGCTTCGGTGCCAGCGTGGACCTCCTCACGGTGACCGTCCGCAGTCCACACGATGGTCGCATGGTCGGCACGCGGATACTCGTTGACCTCGATATAGCACTTGTCGAAGCTGATGACCGAGCGCTTGGGCTGCTTGGAGTGGAGCGTAAGGCTCACGACGCCCAGCTGCTGTTCGGCGTTACGGCAGACAATGCCGCCCGAAACGTCAACACCGGTCTCACAGGTGTTGCCCAGCGAGACAACCTCAGCGGGCTGGCTCGCCATAAACAGGCGCATGACGGAGAGCGCATACACGCCAATGTCGAGCATGGCGCCGCCGGCAAGGTTGCGATTGTAGAAGCGATTGGTCAGATCGCCGTACTCCTTGTAGCTGCCAAAGTTGAGCTGGGCGAGGTTCATGCGACCAAAGTCGCCCGCATCCATGCGGCGGCGCAGCTCCTGATACAGCGGCATGTGAAGCACCGTGGTGGCGTCCATAAGGACGACGTTGTGCTCGTCGGCGATGGCACGCGCCTCGTCGAGCTCGGCGGAATTGAGGGTAATGGCCTTCTCGCAGAGCACGTGCTTACCAGCTGCCAGAGCGGCTCGCAGGTAGGTGATATGCGTGTTGTGCGGCGTGGTGATATAGACGGCGTCGATGTCCGGATCGGCGTAGAGGTCCTCGACCGTCTCGTACACCTTCTCGACGCCATACTGCTCGGCAAAAGCCTGGGCTTTGGAAAGCGTACGGTTGGCGACACCCGCGAGCTTGCGGCCGGCCAGCGCGAGGGACTGGGCCATTTGGTTGGCGATAACACCGCACCCGATCACTGCCCAGCGAAGCTCGGGAGCCGTAAAAATGTCGTTTGGGAACGGCTGATTCTGGACCGAGGCAAACGCCGCCTTTGCGGCTGCCTCGGCGTCGAGCGGAGCCTGTTTGGAATCTGCCATGATGTGCCTCCTGAGTCATCGGAAGTCCTTCATTTCTAACAACCCTATAGTCGCACAATTGCGCGCGTATCTGCTCGTGTTTGCGTGTTTATTTGCTTATCGGTCATTATTTAGCCATAGTTGGCAGATGTTTGCGCGGTTATGCGCATTATCGCGCAAGCCTATGCGCGTAAATGTTCATGCAACGATCCTTGTGAAACATAAAGGGGCGGAACACCAAAGCCCTAAAAGACAGAGCCAGCTGTATTACTTCACCCCTCTGGGGGCACCAGACATCAAGGGACCGTCCCAAACTGCCGGCAAAAAGAGAACGTCCCTATGTGCCGGCAGTTTGGGACGGTCCCTAAGTGCCGCTTTCGCTGAAGCCTATCCCAGATGGCCAGATATACAAATCTAAAGACTGTCCCCATCAACTAGTCGTTTAAGAACGTCCCAAACGACTAGTCATTTAAGTCTGTCCCCAATGAGTGCAAACACTCATTTAAGTCTGTCCCCAATGAGTAGGGATAGAAAAAGGCCCGGGTGCCGTGGCATCCGGGCCTTTGCTAGCAACTTGATGTTGCGGACAGCTTAGAACTTGTGGCCGCACTTCTTGCAGACGCGCAGCTTGTTCTTGCCGTCCTTCTCGTGACCGACGCGGGTAACCTTACCGCACTCGGGGCAGACGAGATTAACGTTGGAGGCGTCGATGGGAGCCTCCTGCGAAACGATGCCGCCCTGCTGGTTGGCAGCGTTGGGCTTGACGGCCTTCTTGACGACCGAAACGCCCTCGACAACGACCTTGTTCTCGGCGGGAAGAGCACGCAGGATAACGCCCTGCTTGCCGCGATCCTTACCAGAGAGAACCTGGACCTTATCGCCCTTCTTGATATACATATATCTCCCCTAACTACAGGGTCTCGGGAGCGAGCGAGACGATCTTCATGTACTTCTTGTCACGAAGCTCGCGAGCGACGGGCCCGAAGATACGGGTGCCGACGGGCGAACCATCGTTGTTGATGACAACGCAGGCGTTCTCATCAAAGCGAATGTAGGAGCCATCCTTGCGGCGGATCTCCTTAACGGTGCGAACGACGACGCAACGGACAACGTCCTTCTTCTTGACGTTGGCGCCAGGGGTAGCCTCCTGGACAGCACCGATGAACACATCGCCGATGCCTGCATAACGACGCTTGGAACCGCCAAGCACCTTGATGCAGCGAATCTTGCGAGCGCCGGAGTTGTCGGCGACGTTCAGCATGGTTTGCATCTGAATCATGGTAGATGTTCCTCCGAACTAAGAACCGAAGAGAGGTGCGCAGCCTTTACGCGGCCCGTGGTATGCAAGCCAGGCATACGCACATCTTCGGAAACGTACAAGTCGTAAGAGCGACTGCTTATTTAGCGCGCTCGACGACCTCGATGAGGCGCCAACGCTTCATCTTGGACATAGGACGGGTCTCCATAACGCGGACGGTATCGCCCACGCCAGCCGTGCACTCCTCGTCGTGAGCGTGCAGCTTCTTGGAGCTGGTCATCATCTTGCCGTACTTGGGGTGACGCTTGCGCTCGGTGATGGTGACAACAATGGTCTTGGCACCGGAGACGGAGGTAACGACACCCGTACGGACCTTACGCGAGTTACGCGAATCAGTCATGTTCTCTCCTTAGGTCCTACTCGGCGACAGCGGACTTCTCCGCTGCGATCTCGCGGGCGCGCTGCTCCGTGAGGACGCGAGCGATGTCCTTCTTCACGGTGTTGACGCGAGCGGTGTTGTCCAGCTGGCTGGTGGCCATCTGGAAACGAAGGTTAAAGAGCTCGGCGCGCATTTCCTTCAGCTTCTCAACGAGCTGAGCGTCCGAGAGCTCACGAATCTCTGCGGGCTTCATTAGTTCTCCTCCTTGGCGGCGGCGGCGTCCTCAGCAGCCCACTTGGCCTCGAGAGCGGCCTCCTCAGCCATCTCCTTCTCGATGCGCTGCTCAGCGTTCTTAGCAGCAACAATCTTGGTCTTGATGGGAAGCTTGTGCTGTGCAAGACGCAGAGCCTCGCGAGCGACCTCCTCGGGCACGCCCTTGACCTCGAACATGATGCGGCCGGGCTTGACGACGGCCACCCACTCCTCGGGGTTACCCTTACCAGAACCCATGCGAGTCTCGGCAGGCTTCTTGGTGATGGGCTTATCGGGGAAGATCGTGATGTAGACACGACCGCCACGCTTCATGTAGCGGGTCATGGCAATACGAGCGGCCTCGATCTGACGGTTGGTGATCCAATGGGCCTCGAGAGCCTGGATACCAAACTCGCCGAAATGCAGCTCGGTATTACCCTTGGCCTGGCCCTTCATGGAGCCACGCTGCACCTTGCGGTGAAGAATACGCTTAGGGGCAAGCACTACTGACCCCTCCTCTCGGAGTTACGACGACGAGGACGGGAAGAGCCCTCGAGTGCAGGGTTGGGAACAGGCTGGCCCGGGAGCTTCTCGCCCAGGTAGATCCAGACCTTCACGCCGCAAGCGCCCATGGTGGTGCTGGCGACAGCCGTGCCGTAGTCGATCTTGGCACGGAGGGTGTGCAGAGGCACGCGACCCTCGCGGTACCACTCACGGCGGCCCATCTCGGCACCGCCGAGACGACCGGAGCACTGGATACGGATGCCCTTAGCGCCGGCCTTGCGGGCAGACTGGACAGCCTTGCGCATAGCGCGACGGAAGGCAACGCGGCCCTCGAGCTGCTCGGCGATAGACTGAGCAACGAGGTTGGCGTCGAGCTCGGGGCGCTTGATCTCGACAACGTCGACGGAGAGCTGGCCCTTGGAGACGCCAGCGACCTTCTCGAGCTCGGTGCGGAGGGTATCGATCTCGGCACCCTTCTTACCGATGACAACGCCGGGGCGAGCGGTGAGGATGATGACCTTCACCTTGTCGCCAGCGCGCTCGATCTCGACGCGGGAGACAGCTGCGCGGGAAAGACGCTTCTCGAGGTACTTGCGGATCTCGAGATCGTTACCGAGGGTCTTAGCGTAATCCTTCTCTGCGAACCAGCGGGAGCGCCAGTTCTCGGTGATGCCAAGACGGAAGCCGGTGGGGTAGACTTTCTGACCCATACAGCTTTACGCCTCCTTTCGAGGAGCAACGACGACGGTGATGTGGGAAGTACGCTTCAGAATGCGAGAAGCGGAACCCTTGGCGCGGGGACGGATGCGCTTAAGCGTCGGACCCTCGTCAACATAGGCAGCGGCGACAACCAGGTTGTCGGCACGCAGACCGTTGTTGTTCTCGGCGTTCGCAACGGCGGAACGGAGAACCTTCTCGACATCCACGGCGACGGCTCGGTCGCAGAAGTGGAGGATGTCGAAGGCCTGAGCGACAGGCTTGCGGCGGATCAGATCGACCACCAGGCGGGCCTTGCTGGGGGAAACACGCACGTACTTAGCGACGGCGCGAACCTCGGTGGCCTCAGTTTCAATAGACTTAGTTGCCATTTACGGTTAACCCCCTATTTGGCCTTGTGGCCACGGAACGTACGAGTCGGCGCGAACTCGCCGAGCTTGTGACCAACCATGGACTCGGTAACATACACGGGCACATGCTTGCGGCCGTCGTGGACGGCGATGGTGTGACCAACCATCTCGGGGAAGATGGTGGACGCGCGGGACCAGGTCTTCACGACGTCCTTCTTGCCAGCCTCGTTCATCGCGGTGATACGCGAGAGAAGGCGAGTCTCCACGAACGGGCCCTTTTTGAGACTTCTGCTCATAAGTGCTTTCTCCTAAAACTCGGTATCCGAAATTACTTCTTACGGCGACGAATGATGTGCTGGTTCGAGACCTTCTTCTTCTTGCGCGTACGAAGGCCCTTCGTCGGCTTACCCCAGGGGGTAACAGAGGGACGACCAGAGGTGTGGTTCTTGCCCTCGCCACCGCCGTGCGGGTGGTCGACAGGGTTCATGACGGTACCGCGGACGGTCGGGCGCACGTTCATGTGACGCTTACGGCCGGCCTTGCCGATGACGATGTTGGCGTGATCGGCGTTGCCGACCTCACCGACGGTGGCGCGGCAGGTAACGAGGATGCGGCGCATCTCGGAGGAAGGCATACGGACGATAGCGTACTTGCCCTCCTTACCCATCAGCTGGCAGGAGTTACCGGCGGAACGGGCGATAGCAGCGCCCTTGCCCGGCTGGAACTCGACGGCGTGGATGAGCGTACCGACGGGGATGTCGGCGAGGGGCAGAGCGTTGCCCGGCTTGATGTCGGCGTCAGAACCGGACATGATGGTCTGGCCGACCTCGAGGCCCTTGGGGGCCAGGATGTAGCGCTTCTCACCGTCAGCGTAGTGCAGCAGAGCGATGCGAGCGGAACGGTTCGGATCGTACTCGATCGTGGCAACCTTGGCGGGCACGCCGTCCTTGTTGCGCTTGAAGTCGATCACGCGGTAACGACGCTTCACGCCGCCGCCCTGGTGGCGGGTGGTGATGCGGCCGTTGTTGTTACGACCGGCCTTCTTGGGCAGGGGCTCGAGAAGAGACTTCTCGGGCTTGGTGCAGGTGATCTCGGAGAAATCGGAGATCGTCTGCCAACGCCTACCAGCGGAGGTCGGCTTAAGGTGCTTTACAGCCATTACAATCCCTTTCAATAGGAATCCGTTAGCCATCGCAGACAGGGATTCGAGGTTCTGCCTCGGGTGCGATGACACCGGACGTATACACGGTTCCGGGCGTGTCCATTTTATACGCCCGAAACCTTGAGCTCCCGCCTCCCCTATTTGGGAGGCATAAGCTCACTCAACAGCAGCGAGTCTTAGGCCTGGTTGCCAAAGACCTCGATGGTGTCGCCCTCGGCCAGCGTGACGATGGCCTTCTTCCAAGAACGGGTCTTGCCGGCGACATAGCGCACGCGCTTGGTCTTGGGCTTGACCGTCAGGGTGTTCACGCGAACGACCTTGACGCCGAAGATCTCCTCGACAGCGTCCTTGATCTGATACTTGTTAGCATCCTTGGCGACCTCGAACGTGTACTTGTTCAGCTCCATGCCGGAGAAGGAACGCTCGGACACGATCGGACGGATGATGATCTCGTGGGCGGTCATTTATGCAAGCACCTCCCCGAAGTGAGCGGCGATGTCGGCGGGCATCAGCACAGCGTTGTTGTTGACGAGATCGTAGGTGTTGGCCTCGTCAGCGGTGATGATGAACGTCTTGGGAATGTTGCGGAACGACAGGTAGGCGTTGACGTCCTCATCGCGAACGATGATGGTCAGACGCTTGCCCTCAAGGCCGAGAGCCTTGAGCATGGCGACGGCAGCCTTGGTGGAAGGCTTCTCGAAGCCGTAGTCGTCAACGAGCACGAGCTCGCCATCGGCCAGCTTGGCGGACAGCGCGGAGCGCATAGCCAGCTTGACCTCCTTGTTGTTCATACGCTTAGCGTAGGAACGGGGCTTGGGGGCGAAGACAACGCCACCGTGACGCCACTGGGCAGCACGGATGGAACCCTGGCGGGCACGGCCGGTGCCCTTCTGACGCCAAGGCTTCTTGCCGCCACCGGAAACCTCAGAGCGACCCTTAGCAGACTGGGTGCCCTGACGCCAAGAGGCCATCTGGCACTTGACGATGTGGTGCATAACGTGGATGTTCGGCTCGATGCCGTACACCTCAGCGGCGAGCTCGGCCTCGGCGACCTTCTTGCCCTCGCTGTTCTTTACTTCAAACTTTGCCATTTAAGTGTTCTCCTTGGTATGACGCTGGGCTAAATGGGCTGGGCCCTTAGGCCATACGGATGGCGACGAGACCATTCTTGGCACCCGGGACAGCGCCCTTGACCAAGATGAGGTTCTGCTCGGCATCGATGCGGACAACGGAAAGGTTCTTGACGGTAACGCGCTCGTTACCCATGTGACCGGCCATCTTGACGCCCTTGAGGACGCGCGCAGGATAGGCGCACTGACCGATAGAACCGGGGTGACGCTGGAAGTGAGAACCATGCGTCATAGGACCGCGGCGCTGACCCCAGCGCTTGATGCGACCCTGGAAGCCCTTACCCTTGGAGGTACCGATGACGTCGACTTTCTCGACATCAGCGAAATCAGCGACGGTGACGACCTCGCCGACCTTGTGCTCCTCGCCGTTCTCGACGCGGACCTCACGAAGGAAACGGACAGGCTCGACGCCAGCCTTGGCGAAGTGACCAGCCATGGGCTTGTTCACGTTCTTGGCCTTGATGTCGCCGAAACCGATCTGGACGGCGTCATAGCCGTCGGTTGCCTGAGTTTTAACCTGCGAGACAGCGCAGGGGCCAGCCTGGATGACCGTGACGGGAACGACGTTATCGTTCTCGTCCCAAACCTGGGTCATGCCAATCTTGCGGCCGAGAATCATGCTGATCAAGATATGATCCCAACTCTCGCGTGGTCTTGGGACAATGCGTACACCACCGAGCGTACGCCCCTAGAGGACCACTACTTACACGATGTGCTCCCCAGTCTTGTATTGCGCCCGGACTACCTGACAACCCTATTAAGCAGGCATTTTGTCCAGCCAGAATACTCCCCTGGTTTCACACAGCTGTTTAGTATACACGGCTGCGGGCGTATCCATCGAGATTCATATTTCACTCACATTGTTTACGCAGGCGTTGATTCTCATTTTCATTGCAACAGCCTCAGGACTCAGCGCAACGCGTTGCGC
>USPC01000002.1 GCA_900556605.1 uncultured Collinsella sp.
ATCTACACGTAAGGAGTCGTCGGCAGCGTCAGATGTGTATAAGAGACAGTCTGCACACTCAGGCACGACATGCCTTTATCGGCGGCGGGCGTAAGCTCTGCGGCGGCTCCGTTAATCGTTGCACTCCAGCCATCATCGTACGGGACACTCAGCAGCAAGTTACAGTCATTCTCGGCGGTATACTCGCCCTCGACATTGCCGTCCTCGAAAACCGCCGGAACAAACTCGCCCGTCTTAAGCTCGTCGATAATCTGCTCAAAGACTTCCAGATTGAGCACGTAAAAGACCGGTTCATTGCTTTGGGGCATATCGGAATAGCCCTCTGCGACCTCCAGTGATACCGTATGCGAGCTTGGACCATCCGATGCATCTGCAATCTGGCGGATATTGTTATCGAATCGCCAAGCTTCGTTATTTATCGTTCGTTGGTCGATTGTGAGGGCGACGGGCCAATAGCTGCCGGCATTCGCATCTTTTTTGATATAGAGATAGCCGATTGATCCTGCCGGCACGGTGACGCTCCATTGCTTTGCGTCCTGGCTGTCCGCCGTTTTCGTGACGTTAATCTCGGTGTAGAGCTCAACGTTGTGGCCGAGGATTTTGCAATACAGGTCGTTTTGCATCTCGAAGGGGTTCTCGCCCTCCAGCGTGCAGTTTTGAATGTCTTTAGAGGCCGCGATACCAAGGTTGAGCGCATAGGGGTTCCCGTACGCGGCGCTTGCTGTGTCGCCTGGCTCCGGTATTGCCACGTATCCTGCGGGCGCTTGTTCGACGATGGTGTACTTGACCCCCAGCAGCGCGTCGACAGCCAGAATCGGCTCGGCATAGCGAGTCGAAAACTCGCCCACGCTGCTGTAGCCAAGGGAGTTGAGCAGCGCGATGGCCTGTGGGTTGTTGGCAGACGAATACGAAGACAGCTGATCGTACCCGAGCGCCAAGCCTTCGTTGAGTGCGGCGCTATCGGCACGCGTGGTCGTGCGGTCAATGCGATAGAACGGTGTTGGGTCGTCGTCCTGAATCGCCTTGACAGTGCTTGTTGCGGTGGCGACGTAGACACTGTTATTGTCCTCGGAATAGCCTACGTACAGCTGGTTCCACATGCTATGGGCGTTGGCAAAGAGCTCAATGGTCGTGAGTGCCAAGAGGGGCAGGATGACTGCCGGACGAGGCGCTCGGCACAATTGGGGGTGGTCTTTGAGCGCCTGTAGGGCATAGCCCGCTGCCCACAGCGCAAAGAAGCTCAGCAAGAAAGTCGTGCGTGAATAGAATCCGTTGGGCACGCGCATGCCGCACCAGATGTATTCAAGAGGGCTCAAAACGGAGCTGGCGACCAGGATTATCGTGACGACGAGCGTTGCGATGCGCGTCTTGATTGAAACCGTGCGGTTAAACAGCAGACCCACCGCGAGCAGCATCATGATGACGCCGCAATAGAACTGCGGTGTACTATCGTCGTTCACCCACATGCCGGGGAGAAAGCCCCTGATGAGCGATTTGAGGCTGGTTTTAAGCAGCGGTCCGAGGGCTAGGACGGGGCCGCCCTTGGACATGGCAAGGATGGTCGGCAAAAAGGTCCAGGCGGACAGGAGCAGCCCAAGCGCGATGGCCCCGGCGAATCGTAGGGCCCGATCGAGCATGAGCTTCCAGCTAAATCCTTCTTCTGCAACATAATCGACAAATTCGACCAATACGAAGATGCAGAGGAACAGGAGGCTGATGTAGGCCGTATACCAGCAGAACATGACATTGAGCGCCGTTGCGATGACGAGGCGGATCATGCGCTGCTTGCGGATGAGCTCGTAACAACCGTAGGCGCAAACGGGAAGCAGAATCAGACAGTCGATCCAGAGCGGGTTGCGCAGGTTGCTGACGGTCCAGCTGCAAAACGTGAATGACGCGGAAAGCAGGAATGTCGCGGGTTTGGATAAGCCAAAGCGCTTTTGCACATACCAAGCGCTGCTAATGTGGATACAGCCAAGCTTGAGTGCGCTGATGACGAATACAAAGAGCGTCAGCTTGTCTGCGGGAAACAGCACGCAGAACAGGTTGAAGGGGCTGGCGAGGTAGTAGCTATATAGCCCCCATGTGTTCATACCGAGTCCCTGTG
The DNA here is from genome assembly GCA_900556605.1 of uncultured Collinsella sp. GTDB lineage: Bacteria > Actinomycetota > Coriobacteriia > Coriobacteriales > Coriobacteriaceae > Collinsella. The sequence goes on from USPC01000002.1 coordinate 2,108, forward strand.
AGAAGGAATAGCGAAGGTTTGCCTCGCCTAAAAGGACGCGGCGAAACCACGCGAAGAAGTCGATGTATTGGTATTTGAGATCGTTGGTAAGAAACGAGTTGTCGCCAAAGGGGTAGACATGCCCCGCCTCTGCAAGTGCGACAAAAAATGCGATGGAAAACGTGAAGCAGGCGGCGTAGAACGCCACATTCTTGAGCGTGTTGTTATTGGGCTGTGTCATCAGATTCCTCGTTGGATTCTCGAATGATATAGATGGGGCGGCGCTTGGTCTCCAAGTAGGCTTTTGCTAGGTACTCGCCAATGATTCCCAGGCACAGGAGCTGCATGCCGCCAAACAGCGTAATGAGGCAGGCAAGGGAGGGCCATCCGCCTACGGGGTCGCCCCAAACAAGCGTTTTGACCAGGATGACGATAAATCCCAGGATGGCGATGAGACAGAAGACGATACCCGTGAGGGCGGCGAGGGAGAGCGGTGCCGTGGAAAACGCGACGATGCCGTCGATGGAATAGAGGAGCAGCGACCAAAAGCTCCATTTGGTCTCGCCGGCCACGCGGTTGACGTTTACGTAGGGGAGCCATTTGGTCTTGAAGCCGACCCAGCCGTAAATGCCTTTGGAGAATCGGTTGTATTCGTCCATGGAGATGATGGCGTCGACCATAGGTCGCTTCATGAGCCTAAAATCGCGTGCTCCGTCGACGATGTCCGCCTTGGAAATGCGGTTGATGATCTTGTAGAACATGCGGGCGCAGAACGACCTGACGGGAGGCTCGCCTTCGCGGGTGGTCCTGCGTGTGGCGACGTTATCGTAGTTTTCGGTCTGCAAGATCTCGTACATCTGCGGTAGGAGCGAGGGAGGGTCCTGCATGTCGGCATCCATGGTGGCGACATAGTCGCCCTTTGCGTGCTGGAGTCCGGCGAGTAGTGCCGCCTCCTTGCCAAAGTTGCGTGAGAAAGAGTGCCAGCGGATGGCGTATGGATGCGCCGCCGCGGCTTCTGCTTTCATGACGGCGAGCGTTTTGTCTGCCGAGCCATCGTCGATGAGGACGACTTCAAAGGAGATGCCAAGGTCTTGCTGGGTCATGATGCGAACGACGCTATCGAGCTCTTTGAGAAAGATCGGAAGTGATTCCTGCTCGTTGTAGCACGGCACGACGATGGAGATGAGCGGCATGGTGGTTTACCTCTCGCTTGGCTTGGAAGTAGGGCGGCCGGGCTGGTCATCGTAGGCGTATTTGCTGTACACGTTTACCTCCCACTGCTTTTTTTCGACCTTTGCCACGGAATCGAGGATGAATCCGGTCGCAAGGCTTAGGCCGCACAGGAACATAAACGAGGCGGCGAGCACGGCGGTGGGGAAGCGCGGAACGAGGCCGGTCTGGAAATACTCGACAACGATGGGCATGCCCAGGGCGAGACCAGTCACCGCAAACAGAAGCGCGACGAGGCTGAAGAACTTCAGCGGGCGGTAGTCCTTGAACAGCGTGCCGATCATCGCAACGACTTTAATGCCGTCGCTCACGGTATTGAGCTTGGACTCGGAACCTTCCGGACGGTCGCGGTACTCGATGGGCACATCTTTGATGCGCCAGCGGTGGTCGACGGCGTGGATCGAGAGCTCGGTTTCGATCTGGAAGCCCTCGGAAAGCACAGGGAAGGTTTTAACGAACGGGCGGCTCATGGCACGGTAGCCGGTCATGACGTCATCGAAGCTGTAGCCATAGATCCACTTGATCATGGCGCGGACCAGATTGTTGCCAAAGCCGTGGAAGGCACGCTTGTTCTCCTCGGCATAGGTGCCGTTGGAAAGGCGGTCGCCTACGGTCATATCGGCCGTGCCGTTGAGGATAGGCTCGCAGAGGGCTTTGGCCGCCTCGGCGGGGTAGGTGTCGTCTCCGTCGACCATCAGGTAGCAATCGGCGTCGATGTCGCGAAACATCTGGCGGCACACGTTGCCCTTTCCCTGACGGGGCTCAAAGCGCACCGTGGCTCCGTGTTCGGTGGCGATGCGTGAAGTATCGTCTGACGAGTTATTGTCATAGACATAGACCGTAGCCTGCGGAAGCTCGCGGTGAAAGTCGTCGACGACCTTACCGATTGTGAGCGCTTCGTTGTAGCAGGGGATGATGACGGCGATGGATTCAGAATTCACTCAATGCTCCTTACACATTCAATCCTTGAAAGTATAGCCGTTTGGACTTGTCATCCTTAGATGTGGGTTAGTTCTCCAGTTTTGTTGCGCGAATCGTTTGCAGGGCCGTCGGGTCTATACTGTTCGTTTGTCAACGATTACGAGTAAAGGAGTTGCATCCGTGTCGGATCAGACAAAGCAACAAGAAACTCGCAGTCTGCCTGCGACGTTTGCTAAGAACGAATTTGAGAAGGACGCGTTTATCCTTCGTCAGCTGGTTACCAAGGATTTTAAGATCAAGTATCGCCGTAGCGTTCTGGGCGTCGCATGGTCGGTGCTCAATCCGTTGCTGATGATGATTGTCATGGCCATCGTGTTCTCGACGATTTTTGCCCAGGGCCGCAATGGCTCGATTACGCCCGAGATGTACCCGCTGTATTTGATCGTGGGTAACGTCACCTTTGCCGTCATGTCCGAGTCTACGAACCAGGCTCTGACGTCGATCGTGGGTGCTGCCCCGCTGCTCAAGAAGGTTAAGGTGCACCGCTGGGTCTTCCCGGTGCAGAAGGTGCTCTTCTCGCTGGTTAACTTTGCCTTCTCTCTGGTCGCCGTAGCTATTGTTATGCTGTGGTTCCGTGTTATGCCTTCTTGGCACCTTATTCTGCTGCCTGTCTGCCTACTGCTGCTTATGTGCTTCTGCATGGGCCTGGGCATGATGCTCTCCGCCCTCACGGTTTTCTTCCGCGATGTCATGCATCTGTGGAGCGTCGTCATTACGGCTTGGACCTACATTACGCCCATCTTCTGGACGACCGACTTCGTTGCGCAAATGCCGCATCTCGTGCGCATTCTGGTCTATGCGAACCCCATGTATAACTACCTGCAGTTTATGCGTGATATCTTCCTGTTCCAGACTACGCCCTCGCTTATGACGTTTGGTATGTGCGTCGCTTGGGCGGTTCTTGCGCTTGTTATTGGCTACACCGTGTTCCATAAGTCCGAGCGCAAGTTCATCCTCTACATCTAAGGAGTGCTGTGATGACTGAATCTGTTGTTGATTACAGCGAGCAGCCTCTGGCTGTCGAGGTCGACGACGTCACCATGATCTTTAACATGGCGTCCGAGTCGCTGACCAACCTCAAGGAGTACTTCATCAAGCTTGCCAAGCACGAGCTGTTCTTTGAGGAGTTTAGGGCGCTTAAGCACATCTCGTTCGATATTCATCGCGGCGAGGTCGTGGGTCTGGTCGGCACCAATGGCTCCGGCAAGTCTACGATGCTCAAGATTATCGCTGGCGTGCTTGAGCCTAGCGAGGGCAGCGTTAAGGTGCACGGCAATATCGCACCGTTGATTGAGCTTGGTGCCGGCTTTGACCCCGAGCTGACTGCCCGTGAGAACATATATCTGAACGGCGCCCTGCTTGGCTATACCAAGGAGTTCATCGACGCCAACTTTGACGGCATTATCGAGTTCGCTGAGCTGCAGAACTTTGTCGATATGCCGCTTAAGAACTTCTCCTCGGGCATGGTGGCGCGTATCGCCTTTGCAATCGCGACGATTACCGAGCCCGATATTCTGATCGTTGACGAGACGCTGTCCGTCGGTGATGTGTTCTTCCAGCAGAAGTGCGAGGCCCGCATCCAGCACTTTATCCAGAGCGGCGACGTGACGGTTCTGTTCGTTTCGCACTCTATGGAGCAGGTTGAGCGCATCTGCCAGCGTGCCGTTTGGATTGAGAAGGGTGACCTTCGCATGGACGGCCCGGTCGATGAGGTCTGCAAGGCGTACCGCGAGCAGTTCAACTAGGTTATAATTACTTGCGCTTGACAGGCTTGCGCTTGCTTGGGCGTGCGGTTATTTGCTCCATTAGCTCAGTTGGATAGAGCAGGGGACTTCTAATCCCAAGGTCGACGGTTCGAATCCGCCATGGAGCACCATCGTTTATTAAGCCCAGACCGCTTGGTGGTCTGGGCTTTTTTCATCTTGTGTGCTGCTGGAGCCGAGCGCGAGCAGGCCGCTGCTGTTTGTTGGGGCTGGCATTTTACTTTTCGAGATGCTCCCTCAGCAGCTCCAGCGCGTGGGCGTAGCCTTGGAGGCCTTCGCCGGTGATGGTGGCGAAGCAGGCCAGACGGGCGTAGCTCACCTGGCGGAAGTCTTCGCGGGTCTCGACGGCGCTAATGTGGACCTCCACAGCCGGGATGGCGACGGCTTTGAGGGCATCCAAGATGGCCACGCTCGTATGCGTGTAGGCAGCCGGGTTGATGACGATGCCGTCGACCTTGCCGTAGGCCTCCTGGATCTTGTCGACGATGTTGCCCTCGTGGTTGGACTGGAAGACCTCGACCTCGTCGAAGCCCTGTGCGGCGCCCGCTTCCTGGCAGATCTGCACTAAGCGGTCGTAGTTGTCGCTGCCATAGATGCCCGGCTCGCGAATGCCGAGCATGTTGAGGTTGGGGCCGTTGATGACGAGTGCTTTCATGGTTGCTTCCTTTGCAGTCGAGAAACCACCACAAAGGTGCCTGTCCCCTTTGTGGTGGTTTTTTTAGAGAGCGGGTGGGAGGGTGTCGAGGAGGGCTCGGGAGGTGTTGGCTGCGCAGTCGCGTGAGTCGATGATGTGGTCGGCCCAGGCACGGTAGCGCGGCATACGCTGCTCGGCCAGCTTGTCGATACCGTCGCGGGCGGTGATGGGGCGACCCTTGTGGGCGAGCTCATCGAGCTTACGGTTGAGCATCACAATCTGGCTGTTCTGGTGCAGCAGCGGGTAGTTCTCGTCTTGCGTGACGACGCCGCCGCCGGTGGAAAGCACCAGACCGCTGCGCTTGGAGATGTCGGCCAGGGCCACCGTCTCCTGCTCGCGGAAGGCCGGCTCGCCGCGCTCGACGATAAAGTCGGCACAGGGCATGCCCAGACGCTCCTCGAGGGCGCGGTCCAGGTCGATGTGCTCGCGGCCGGTGAGCAGGGCGATCTGCTCACCCACGCGGGTTTTGCCCGAGCCCGGCATGCCGATCAGGGCAATGTTCTGCTCGCGGCGGGACAGGCGCTCCGTCACATCCAGGATGCGCTCGCGCGGTGTGACCTGGCCGGTATAGCGCTCGACGGCTTGCGCCGCCTGGGCCACAAGCATGAGCAAGCCGCCGATGCAGGGGATGCCGCGACGTTCGGCCTCGAGCATGAGTCCCGTGCGGGCGGGGTTGTAGACGATATCGATGACGCCCTCGAGCGCGTCGAGGCCCTCGAGCGTGCAAGGCTCGTCGGGGCAGTGGGGGAACATGCCGGCGGGCGTGCAGTTGACGAGCAACGCGGCGTCGGACTGCTGTGCGATGTTGTCGTAGTTGACCTCGCTCGTGCGTCCCACGGGCACCACGATCGCGCCCAAGTCGCCCAAGACCATGCTGGCCGTGGTGCCGGCGCCACCAGTGGCTCCGAGCACGAGGACTTTCTTGCCGGCAATCTCCACACCCAGTTCCTCGACCAGACACTGGAAACCGAAGTAGTCGGTGTTGTCTCCGCGCAGACGGCCATCGGGCAGACGCGTGATCGTGTTGACGTTGCCCATGCGTTCGGCGAGCGGGCTCAGCTCGTCCAGGTAGTCCATGACGGCGCGCTTGTAGGGGATGGTCACGTTGGTGCCCTCCCACTCGTCGCTCGTCATAAAGGCCCCGAGGTCCTCGGGCTCGCGCTCAAAACGTACGTACTCAAGCCCCGCGAGCTCCCTGTAGATGGTCGGGGTGTAGCTGTGGCCCAGCACGCGGCCCAGCACGCCGTAGGGACGGGTTGTGGCGACGTCAGTCATCTAGAGCACCTCCGTGTAGCTGCCAAAGTAGGTGAAGCTCTCGCACACGTCATCGATGGAATCGAGTAGGTCGTCGAGGGCTTTGCTGCCAAAGGGACAGTCCAGATCGAAGTAGAACATAAACTCAAAGTCGCGCCCGGGGATGGGGCGGCTCTCGAGCTTTATAAGGTTGATGTTGAGCGCGTAGAAGCGCTCGAGCACGCGGTAGAGGGCGCCCGGTTCGTTGGCCGTGGTGATCATGAGCGAGGTACGGTTGGCGCCGGGGTAGACGCGCGGCTCGCGGCTGATGACGACAAAGCGCGTGTAGTTGTTGTCCGAGTCCTGGATATTGGGCTCCAGCACCTCCAGACCGTAGAGCGCCGCGCAGCTGCGCGAGGCGATGGCGGCGACGTCGGTGCGCTCGGAGTTGGCGACCATTTCGGCCGACATGGCCGTGTTGAGATACTTGGTGGCGTGCAGATCGTGCGCCTCGATAAAGCCGGCGCATTGTGCGATGGCCTGACCGTGGCTATAGACCTCACGAACATCCTGCAGCTTGGTGCCGGGCTTGACGAGCAGGTTGTGGTCGATCTTAAGGCGCAGCGAGCGCACAATGTGGAAGTCGAACTGTGCGAGCAGGTCGTAGACCGCGTTGACCGAGCCCGCGGTGGAGTTTTCTATGGGCAGTACGCCAAACTCGCAGAAGCCGTCGCGCACGGCGCGCATGACACCTTCGAAGGTCTCGAAGAACACGATATCGGGCACGGCAAAGAGCTTACACGCGGCGATCTGGCTGTAGGCGCCCTCAACGCCCTGGCAGGCGACGCTGGCAGTCTGGGGGAAGGGCGTGTCGAAGGCCTCGGCAGTGGCGTGGGCCTTTTGTGAGACCGTGATGCCCTTGAGCTCGTTGATATAGCGTTGCTGCTCGGCCTTGCTCATGCTCATGAGGAGGCGGAACAGCGTGATGGTCTGCGCCTCGTAGCGCTCGGGAGCGCGGCCGGCAAGGTTGTTGAGCTTGGAGCGCTCGCGGGCGGGGTCGAAGACGGCCTTGCCCATCTCGATTTTTGATTTGGCAACCTCGATGGCAATGTCCATGCGTTCGACAAAACTATTGAGGAGCGTGGTGTCGATGCCATCGATGGCCTGGCGGATGTCAGCAAGGTCCATATGGACCCCTTTCGTGTATGGTTGCCTGGGGTAGTTAATTTGGGACGGGGCTTTTTTAGCTACCCTTTGACTGTCGACGAATCGATGGGTGCCAGGGCAAATATTAACTGGCATATGGGGGTAGCTAAAATAGCCCCGTCCCAAATTAACTACCCTTGGGGTGGGTGGACTAAAGCTGTCCGGCGTCCTCAAGGAGGGCGTCCCAAATCGCGAGGGCAGCTGCTGCTTCAGCTACGGGGACGGCTCGGGGGACGATGCAGGGATCGTGACGGCCGTGCACCGAGAGCTCGGCATTTTCCATAGCGTCCATGTCTACGGTCTGCTGCTCGCGGCCAATGGAGGGCGTCGGCTTTACGGCCATGCGCCACATGACGGGCGCGCCGGTGGAGATGCCGCCCAGGATGCCGCCGGCGTTATTGGACTCGACCTCGATCTCGCCGGTCTCGGCATCAACGCGGTACGGGTCGTTGTTCTCGCTGCCGCGCATGGCGGCCACGGCAAAGCCCATGCCAAACTCCACGCCCTTTACGGCGGGAATGCCAAACGCGATTTGCGCGATGCGGTTCTCGATGCCGTCGAACATGGGGTCGCCGATGCCCGCGGGAAGCCCGTAGATGCCGCACTCCACGATGCCGCCGATACTGTCGAGCTCGTCGCGCGCGGCCAGAATCTCCTCGCGCATGCGACCGGCGGCCGCTGCGTCGATGCAGGGCAGGTTGTTCGTAAGGATCGCCTTGCGGTCGGCCTCGCGATAGACCATGTCGTCCATGGGCAGGTCGGAGATGCCGCCGATCTGCGCGACGTGCGCCATGACCTGAATGCCACGGGCCTCGAGCGCCTGCAGCGCGATGCCGCCGGCGATGCACAGGGGGGCCGTCAAGCGGCCGGAGAAGTGTCCGCCGCCGGCGACGTCATGCATGTTGTGGTACTTCACGCGCGCGGGAAAGTCTGCGTGCCCGGGGCGTGGTTTGCGGCGCAGCTCGGAATAGTCCTTGGAGCGCGTGTTGGTGTTCTCGATAATTGCGGCTATGGGTGCGCCGGTGGTGTGTCCATCGACCACACCGGCAATGATATGCGCGGCGTCGGCCTCGCGGCGCTTGGTCGCGGTCTCGTCACGGCCGGGGGCGCGACGGTCCAAAAAGGCCTGCAGCTGCTTCAGGTCAACGGCGATACCTGCCGGAATGCCATCGAGCGAACAGCCGATGGCGGGGGAGTGCGACTGACCGAAGATGCTTACGTGCAAGACGTTGCCAAAGGTCGAGGACATGCTATTCCTCCTCGAGCGTGACCTTGCCGCCCAACAGGCGGTAGTGGTCGAAGAAATCGGGATAGGACTTGTTGACGGCCTCGGCGCCGTGGATCACGACCTCGCCGGTGGCGCGGCTCGCGGCGATAGCGGCCATCATGGCGATGCGGTGGTCGTTGTGCGAATCGACCTCCCCGCCGGTAAAGGCATCGACCCCCTTGATGATGAGGTCGTCACCGGCGATGCGCACCTGCGCTCCCAGCGCGGTGAGCTCGCGGGTGGTGGTGACCAGACGGTCGGATTCCTTGATGCGCAGGCGCGCGCAGTCACGGATGAACGTGCGGCCCTGAGCCAGCGATGCTACGGCCGAGATGACGGGCACCAGGTCCGGAATGTCGTGGGCGCTCATCTCAAAGCCGGCGAGCTTGTCGGACTGGACGGTGGCGGCGTTCGTGGAGCGCACGATGCGGGCGCCAAAGCGCGAAAGCGCGGCGAGCACGTTGCGGTCGCCCTGTGCGGAGCTCAGCGACACGCCCTCGACGGTGATGGGGTCGGTGCCGATGGCGCCGGCGCACAGCCAAAAGGCGGCGTTGGACCAGTCGCCCTCGACGGCTACGCTGCCGGGCGTGCGGTACGATCCGCTGCTCACGCGGAAGTTCGTGACCTCGGGCTGGCCGTCCTTGGCCGGAATACGCTCGACGTTGACCTCGACACCAAAGGCCTTCATCGCCTGGATGGTCAAGTTGATATAGGGGCGGCTCTCGATAAGGCCGGTTACCTGCACGCAGGAGGGCTGGGCCAGCAGCGGGGCTGCCAGCAGCAGGCCGGAGATATACTGCGAGCTCACATTGCCCGGAAGCACAAAGGTGCCCGGGCGCATGCGGCCGCTGGTCTTGAGCGGAAAACCGCCCAGGCCCTGCAGGTCGCAACCGGCGGCGATGATCTCGTCCGAAAGCGGGGAGAGCGGGCGGGCGCCCAGGCGGCCCTGGCCCACGAAGGTGGCCTCCGCGCCCAGCGCGCAGGCGACAGGCAGCATAAAGCGCAGCGTGGAGCCACTCTCGCCGCAGTCGAGCGTGCCGCCGGCAAGGGCCTTGAGCAGGCCAAATTCAATGCTCTTCATGGTGGGGTGAACCTGGAAGCCGTCCTCGACGGTCTCGATGCGGGAACCGAGCGCTGTGAGGCAGCGCACTGTGGCCTCGATATCGGCGCAGGTCGTGTTGCAGGCAACGTGCGTCTCGCCGTTGGCAAGCGCGGCGCAGATGATGAGGCGATGCGCCATCGATTTGGACGCGATGGCGGGAACGGTGCCCTTGAGCGGGGATGGGGTGATGCGGGCTAACATGCGGAAACGTCTCCCTTCTGGCCGAGGCCCTCGGCAATCAAATCGTGGAAGGTGGAAAGCGGCGTGCGGTCGATGCTGCAACGGCCAATGTCGTGCGGAATTACCAGGTCGATGGTGTCGCCCGCGCGCTTTTTGTCGTGGAGCGCCTCGGCAAAGACGGCATCGGCATCTAGGTCGCAGCGGGTCTTGAGGCCGTGGCGGGCGCAGAGCTTCTCAATACGATCGGGCAGCTCGGCATCGCAAACGCCATGCAGGGCTGCGGCACGCGTGATGATGCCCATGCCGATGGACACGCAGTTGCCGTGGCCGAGCTCAAAGTGCTCGCAGGCTTCGATGGCGTGCCCGGCGCTGTGTCCAAAGTTGAGGAGCTTGCGCTGATTGGTTTCGCGCTCGTCGGCAACGACTACGGCGCGCTTAATGTCGATATTGCGGGCGATGATGAGCGCCACACGGGCCACGTCGTGGTTCAGCAGCTCAAGCGTGAGTGGGGTCTTCTCCAGCTCGGCGAAGAGCTCGGGGTCGGCAATCACGGCGTGCTTGACGACCTCGCCGCAGCCGTCGGCGAACTGCTCGGACGTGAGGGTTGCCAAGCACCCCACGTCGGCGATAACCACGCTCGGCTGCCAAAAGGCGCCGGCCAGGTTCTTGCCGGCAGCCAGGTCGATGGCCGTCTTGCCGCCGACCGACGAATCCACCATGGCGAGCAGGCTTGTGGGAATCTGCACAAACTTGCAGCCGCGCATGTAGGTGGCGGCAACAAAGCCCGCCACGTCGCCTACGACGCCGCCGCCGAGCGCCACGATCACGTCGGAGCGCGAAAGCTCGTGCTCGGCCACAAACTCCAAAATGGCAACGTAGGTCTCGGCACGCTTATGGGCCTCGCCGGCCTCGAAGGTGCAGATGCTCACCTCGTAGCCTGCGGCCTCCAGGCTCTGCTTAACGGGCATCTGGTAGAGCGGGCCCACGTTGGTGTCCGTCACGATGACGGCGCGCGAGCCGCCGGCGGTGGCGCGTACGAGCGAGCCTGCCTGCTCCAGCAAAAACGTGCCCACATGCACTTGGTAGGGGCGTGCGGTGTCGATATCGATGGTAATCGCCATAAGCTTCGGTCCTTTCGACCTGGCGTGATGAGTGGTCTAGTGGGAGGCCTCGTCGTCGAGCGCGCGCTTGATGCGGTCGCCCTCGGCAAGGAGATTCTCAAGATAGCGCTGGTCGCGGTCCTTAAGGGCGCGGCTGTAGGCGCCGAGCGATTCGATCAGATGGTCGATCTCGAAGGCGAGCGCATCGGCGTCGTCGATCATGAGCTCGGACCACATCTGAGGATTGAGGTGCGCCACGCGGGTGAGGTCGCGGTAGCTACCGGCCGAAAAGCCATGGTGGACCTGAGCGGTCGGGCTCTTAACATAGGCGTTGGAGACGACGTGCGCGAGCTGGCTCGTAAAGGCGATGACACGGTCGTGCTCGGCAGCGCTCGTTACGCTGAACTTGCCAAAGCCTAAGGGGCGCACCATCTCGCGCACCTGGCCCAAAAGCTCAAGCTTAAGTGCGTCGTCCACCGCGGGCGGTACAAGCACGAGCGGTGCTCCCTGGAACAGGTCGGCGCGGGAATGCGCGTAGCCCGAGAACTGCGTGCCCGCCATGGGGTGCGCGCCCACAAAGTAAAAACCGTGCTCGCGGGCAAGCTCAAAGGCGCGCTCGCACACGATACCCTTGACGCCCACGGTGTCGATCACCACGGGGCCCATGATGGCCTCGGTGTCGGTGGCGTCGGCGAGTGCCTGGGCGTGCGCCTCGAGCCACTCGATGCAGGCCTCGGGGTAGCATGCCAGGACGATGATGTCGCATTCGCCGAGCGTCTCGTCGTTGAGCTCGCCGGCAACGGTGCCCATGCTGGCGGCCGTCATCACGTCATCGTTGGGGTCCCAGGCAAGCACGCGAACGCCCGCCTGCGCATAGCCGCGGGCAAAGCTGCCGCCGATGAGGCCCAGGCCCACGATGCCGGCGCACTTGGGGCCACCCTGGTTAACGCGTGCGTTTCTCACCGTACCCATGGACTACTCCTGAACGGTCTCTTGGCAGACGACCTCGCGGATGGCGCGGATGCGGCGCATGGTGTCGTCGAACTGGTCGGGGGTGAGGGCCTGGGCACCGTCGGACCAAGCGTGGCTCGGGTCGTCGTGGACCTCGATCTCCAGACCGTTGGCGCCGCAGGCAGTCGCGGCGAGCGCCATGGGCTCAACATAGCGGGTGTAACCGGTGGCGTGGCTGGGGTCGGCGACGACGGGCAGGTGCGACAGGTGGTGCAGCACCGGCACGGCGTTGAGATCGAAGGTGTTGCGGGTGCGGGTCTCGAAGGTGCGGATGCCGCGCTCGCACAGGATGACGTTGTCGTTGCCCTCGCTCATGATGTACTCGGCTGCCATAAGCAGCTCGTCGACGGTGCCGGACATGCCGCGCTTGAGCAGGATCGGGGTCTTGGTCTTGCCGACCTCCTTGAGCAGGGGGAAGTTCTGGGCGTTGCGAGCGCCAATCTGCATGACGTCGATCTTCTTGTCGAGGAAGACCTGCACGTCGCGCGGGTCCATGATCTCGGTGACGATCGGCATGTCGAGCTCGGCGGATGCCTCGCACAGTAGGTCCAGGCCGGCGGGACCCATGCCTTGGTAGGCGTACGGGGAGGTGCGGGGCTTGTAGGCGCCACCGCGCAGCATCGTGGCGCCGGCGGCCTTCACGCGGCGGGCGATGCGGATGAGGTTCTCGCCCTCGACGGAGCAGGGGCCGGCGATGACCTGGAACTGGTCGCCGCCGATCTTGACGCCGTGGCCGCAGTCGATAACGGAGTCCTCGGGGTGGAACTTGCGGTTGGCGCGCTTGAACGGCTCGGAGACGCGCTGCACGCGCTCGACGACGTCCATGGACTCGAGCAGGAACGGGTCGATCTTAGTCGTGTCGCCCACCAGGCCGATAATGGTCTCGTTCTCGCCGCGCGAGACGTCGGTTTTGAGTCCCTTTTTCTCGATCCAGCTGACAATGTGGCTTACGGCCTCGTCGCTGGCGCTCTGCTTTAAAATCGCAATCATGGTGTGCCTCTCACCTCGATGGATAGTCCTTGCAAAAACGGCCCGCATCGCGAGCCGTTATATATGTGCATGAGAGTTTATACTATCTGACTCGCTTTTGCCGCCTAAAGCGCGCTGTCGCGGCGCGTCTCCCACGTAATTGCAAAGCTTTTTCTTTTATTTTGATAGCCCGTGGCGCACTTGGGTATAATGCCTATCGTTCGCCCTATTAGCTCAGGGGATTAGAGCGTCTGCCTCCGGAGCAGAAGGCCGTTGGTTCGAATCCAACATGGGGCACCATCGAACGTAAGACCGTCCGAACCTCGCATGGTCCGGGCGGTTTTCTTATACCGACGCGACGTGATGGGACGTGGTATGGCAGCAACGGATATCGAGCGCGGACTCTCGACCGCCGAGGTCGAGGAGCGCATCGCCGCCGGTAAGATCAACCGCAACATGGAGCTCAAGACCAAGTCGGTCAAAGAGCTCATCATCGAGAACCTCTGCACGCTGTTCAATTTGATCAACGTGATCTTGGCGTTCCTGGTCATTTTGACCGGTTCGTTTAAGAACCTGACGTTCCTGTTTGTGGTGTTCCTCAATACCGCTATTGGCGTCATCCAGTCCATGCGGTCCAAGAAGATGGTCGATAAGCTCACGCTGCTGACCTCTAAGAAGGCCATCGCGGTGCGCGACGGTGCCGAGGTGGAGCTCGACTTGGACCAGATCGTGCTCGACGACATCATCCGCCTGGGGCGCGGCGACCAGATTCCCGCTGACGCCGTGGTGGTTTCGGGCGAGGCGCTCGTGAACGAGAGCCTGCTGACGGGCGAGAGCGACCTTATTAAGAAACAGCCCGGTTCCGAGCTCATGAGCGGCAGCTTTATCGACTCGGGCCTGCTGCGCGCCCGCGTGATCCATGTCGGCGCCGACAACTACGTGGCCAAAATTAATAACGAGGCCAAATACGTCAAAAAGGTCAATTCCGAGATCATGAACGCGCTTAACGCCATCGTGCGCTTTGCGAGCATCATCATGATCCCGCTCGGTTTGGCGTTGTTTGCCTCGAGTGTGAGCGAGCTGTGGGATGCCGCGGGAACCCCGGGCGATAGCGCACTTTCGTGGTGCTTCTCCGAGCTGTTGGCTGGTCATGTGCCTTCGTCGGCGCTGCTGTCCACGGTGGGCGCCCTGCTGGGCATGATCCCGCAAGGCCTGGTGCTTCTGACCTCGTCGGTGCTCGCCATCGCCACGGTGCGCCTGGCTCGCCGCAAGGTGCTGGCACAGCAGCTCTACTGCATCGAGACGCTCGCTCGCGTCGACGTGCTGTGCCTGGACAAGACGGGCACCATCACGTCGGGCCGCATGGAGGTCGAGGGCACGTATCTGCTGCCGGTTGAGGGCGTGAGCCTAGGCGCCGGCTCGGACGCGGCGGCTGTTCCCGTCGATACCACGGTGCTCGATTTTGCGCTGGCTAACGTGGCGCGTGCGACTTCGGCCGATGCCAACGAGACCTGCCAGGCGCTGCTCAACTATTACGCCGACCGTCCGGTCGAGGTGTCTGAGCCGCTGTCGGTCATTCCGTTCTCGTCCTCCAAAAAGTGGAGTGGCGCGTCGTTTGCGCAGGGCTCCTATGTGATGGGTGCGGCGCAGTTTGTGCTCTCTGATCGTGTGTTTTCGCAGGTCGAGAACCGTGTCGCCGAGCTTGCCGATACCTGCCGCGTGCTCGTGGTGGCGCGCGTGGACGGCTTTACGCCCGATGGCGATATGGTGGGCGAGGCCGAGCCCGTGGGCTTTGTAACCATCCGCGACGAGATTCGTACCTCGGCGGCCGAGACTATTGGCTACTTTAACGAGCAGGGCGTGACCCTCAACGTGATCAGTGGCGACGACCCGCGTACGGTGTCGTCGATCGCGCGCGTGGTGGGCGTGCCGGGGGCGGACGCTTATGTGGACGCCACGACGCTCGATACGCCGGCCAAGCTCGATGCCGCAGTGGACCGCTACCATGTCTTTGGTCGTGTGACCCCGCAGCAGAAGCGCGAGCTCGTGCAGGCGCTCAAGCGCCGCGAGCACACCGTGGCCATGACGGGCGACGGCGTCAACGACGTGCTGGCACTTAAGGAGGCCGACTGCTCCGTGGCCATGGCGGCTGGCTCCGATGCCGCGCGTAACGTGGCCGAGATCGTACTTGTCGACAACGACTTTGCCTCGATGCCCGCCGTGGTGGCCGAGGGCCGTCGCTCCATCAACAACCTGCAGCGTTCGGCCTCGCTGTTCCTGACCAAGACGCTGTTCTCGATGGGCCTGGCGGCGCTGTGCATCGCGCTGCCGCCGTACCCCTTCGAGCCCATCCAGATGACGCTCATTAACTTCTTCTGCATTGGCGCGCCGGGCTTTGTGTTGGGCCTTGAGCCCAACAATGCTCGCGTGAAGGGTGCGTTTTTGACGAACGTACTCAAGCGGGCGCTGCCGGCGTCGATTGCGGTCATTTTGGCTGCGGCGCTCGATATCTTTGTGGCGCGCGTGTTTGGCTTTAGCCAGCTCACGCTGTCTACGATGTGCCTGCTTACGTCGTGCGCGGCGAGCGTCAGCCTGATCTGGCGCATTTCGCAGCCTCTCACGCCCTTACGTGTGGTGCTCTTTGTGTTTGTAGTCGCCGGCATTCTGGTGGGCGTTATCGGATTCCCGGAGCTGCTGTCCATTGCCAACCTGTCGATGGGCCAGATGGTTATCTTGGCTGTTATCGTGGTCTTTACCTGCTCGGTGTTCTTTAAGCTCGCCACGATGATGGATTCGCTCAAGCCGCGTCGTCGTCATGCCGCAACTGGTTTTGGCCGCGGCGTGCGCGTCCGCCTGGGTCGCGGTGGCGGCAAGGTGAGCTCGACGGGTTCGACGGCCGAACGTTTTGCCAAGCGCGTCGCCGCCGACATGGCGCAGCGCCGCGAAGATCGCACCGCTCGCGAGGCCGAGGCCCGCGCACTCGAGGGCGTGGCCCAGGCCCAGCCCATAAAAAAGAAGAGTACCGGAGCCAAGCGCTCTCGCGTGACCAAGTCCGCCCAAGGCATCAAAGTCTCGATGCCAAGCAAAAAGAAGAAGTAGCTACGCGCCCTTGCGATGTTGAATTGGTGCCTTGTTCCTGTGGGGCCGTGGCGATGTTATGCTCTAACCTCGATTGTTTGAATTGCTTCGAAAAGAGGATGCCGTGATCTGCCCGCATTGCCTTAAGACTATCGAGGACGGCGCCTCGTTCTGCCCCTACTGCAACGCCTATGTGGGTCCGGGCGATGGTCCCGAGCACACCGAGTTCGTGTTCTGTGAGGGCTGCGGTGCCCGTCTTTCTCCGCATGATCGTACGTGCCCCAAATGCGGACGCCCCGCTCCGGGTATCCTCTCCGAGGACGCGGCCGCATCCGACCTGGCAGCGGGCCGCACGGCAGGCTTTCCGCGCCTAACGCAAGAGCAGATCGATACCGAGGTGCCTCATGCGCCGGCCTCTGCCGCTGCGGTGCTTTCGGACGCCGCTGATCCTAACGAGACCTGCGTGCTGCCGGCTTTCGATAAGGATTTCGGTATCCCCAAGGTCGATATTCCCACGCCGGTTTCTCTGCATGACGATGCTCAAAAACCCAAGCGCAAGGTGCATCCCGACGAGGACGCCTATCACAAGCACAAGCGTCATATTCCCAAGCCGCTCATCGTCATCGCGGTCCTTGCCGTCGTTTGCGGCGGTGCCTATTGGTTCGTGACGGCCGATCCCATGGGTGTCATGCCTGGCTTCTATGACCAGTTTGGCCAGGCCGCGCAGACGACCTTCCCTACGCGCCAAAAGGGCGAGGCGACTGAGGACGATACCAAGCAAGACGATTCTGCCGAGGTGGTCCAGGAAGAAACCGTGCTCAACGATGATCAGCTCTATACCAGGCTCGACGGTCTGTATCAGACTATCGTGTCCTACGGTGACGAGGACCAGATCGGCGAGGTCATCGATTCCTTTAACAACGGCTATCTCCGAACGCCGCTGTCCACCCGTCAGGAGCTGTCGCAGAGTGCCTACGCCCTGCGCGACCAGATCAAAAAGACGCAAGATGAGCTCAACAACCTTAAGTACCAGGACGATACGGTCTATGCGGATGACATCGCCCACTTAAAGCAGCTTGCCGAGTGGATGTATGAGCGCGTCGACGTGATCTGCCAGAGCTGGGATATCTCGCTGGCCATTCCCGATGGCGAGTCGATGAGTTCCCACCAAAGCGAGATCCTGGCGCCCATCGCGCAGGGCGGCAACAGCGCGCTTAATCAGTACGACGCCAACGTGGGTTCCTGGAAGCCGCAGCAGCATTCCTAAAATTAGTTCGCCATAGTCGGCATAACCTACGTGCGCAATTGATGTAAGCCCATGCTTATTGCTACAATTCGTACAAATATGCTTTAAACGCACGAGGAAGGAACCACATGTTTGGTTTTAAGAAAGAGCTCTACACGCCCGAGTATCAGCTTGCCGGCGACGAGTGCGCCGTTATCGAGACGTCGAAGGGTACCATCAAGGTCAAGTTTGACGGCGAGGGCGCTCCCATTCATGTCGCGAACTTCTGCGAGCTTTCCACGATGGGCTTCTATGATGGCCTTAAGTTCCATCGCTATGTGCCCGGTTTTGTCATCCAGGGCGGCGACCCCAATACCCGCGATATGTCCGGCGCCGACGTCGCTGCCGGTCTTGAGGGCCCCGACGGCATGCCCGGTACCGGTGGCCCCGGCTACTGCATCAAGGGCGAGTTTGCCACCAATCCGCGCAACAGCCACGTCGATGGCGCCCTTGCCATGGCACGCTCCATGGACCCCGATTCCGCGGGCTCTCAGTTCTACTTCTGCCTGGGCGCCCAGCATAACCTCGATTCCGGTTACACCGTCTTTGGTACCACGGTCGAGGGTCTCGATGTGATTTCGCAGCTGCGTGCCGGCGACGAGATCGTCCATGTCGAGATCGTTCACGAGTAAAGGGGACTTCCTTGAATAGCCAGCTGATCCAACAGGGCCGCGCCGCTTACCGCGCGGGTGATTTTTCCGCTGCAGCCCAGATGCTTGGGGCGGCAAAAACTCCCGATGAGATTATGGGCGAGGCCGATCACCTTCGTGGCAACGCCTTGATGCACCTGGGCATGTATGCCGAGGCCGCCGAGGCCTACGCCGCTGCCCTCAATGACGGCACCTACGGCAAGCGCGGCGCGCTGCTCACCAACCGCGGCAAGGCACTCGCCGCCGTGGGCGACTACACGACGGCCGCCCAGGCGTTCTCTGCTGCTACGCAGGATGCTTCCTATGCCACGCCGTTCAAGGCCTATCTGGGCCTGGGTAACGCGCTGTTCCAGTCGGGCGACTATGCCAACGCGGGTACTGCCTTCCGTCAGGCTGCCATCGACGGCGCCAATCCGGCTCCTGCCGCCGCACTGGGCGAGCTTGGTCGTTGCTTCATTAAGCTCGGCCGTCCGGCGGATGCCGTGGAGACCTACCGCACGGCTATCGACTTTGCCGGCCCCCGCGACGACACGCGTGCGCTCAACGCCGGCATGGGTCAGGCGCTTTCTGCCGCCGGCCGTCCCTCCGACGCACTCGACGCCTTTAACGCCGCTACTGCCGATGGCATCTACCAGCTCACTTCCGAGCAGGCCGATGAGCTTGCCCGCGTGCATGATTCGCTTGCCGCGCTGTCTGCCCAGACGGCTATGGCCACGGCTCCGGCGCCCGCGATGGACGCTCCTGCCGTCGATCCGCTCGATCCTACGGGCGCGACCGGTCAGTTTATGCCCGATCCCTCGGACACCGGCTTCTTTACGCTGTCCGAGTCCGAGATGGTCCAGCAGGACCGTCAGGATCGTAAGCAGGCCAAGGTCCGTCGTCGCCATCGCCACACGGGTCTCAAAGTCTTCATCGTGCTGCTTCTGCTCATTTTGATTGCTGCGGGCGGTCTGGGCTTTGCCTACACGCGCGGCTTTGGCTTCCCCTCGCAGGAGTCGGTTATCACCGATCTGTTCCAGGCTGCCGGCGACGGTGACACCGCAAAGGCCGAGTCTTGCCTGGCCTCGAGCCTGTCCGAGGACGCCAAGTCGATGATCATCTCCTCGATTCCGCAGGGCGCCACCGTGTCCGTCGAGGGCATGGATCAGTCCATGACCGAGACGACCGCCAAGGTGAAGGCATCGCTGTCCAAGGGCGGCGAGCAGGAGTACACCGTCAAATTCGTGCGCTCTGACAACCATATCGGCTGGGCCGTTTCCTCGCTCGATATGGATTTCTCGGCTGCTGACAACCAGTAGTGACCTTATGGGATTTAGCTTTGCCCGGCGCTTCACCGCAAGTGAGGTGCCGGGCTTGCGCTAGTATCATGAACTAGTAGTTTTCCAGCAATCATCCAACACATCAGGAGTTGCGTTGTTTTCTTTGATGGATATGTTCTTCGGTAGCTATGCGGGCGATCTTGCCATCGACCTCGGCACCGCAAATACGCTTGTCTCCGTGCGCGGCAAGGGCATCGTCATCCGCGAGCCCTCCGTCGTCGCCATCGACAAGAACGACGAGCGCATCCTGGCGGTCGGTATCGAGGCAAAGCGCATGCTCGGCCGTACGCCCGGCAACATCGTGGCCGTTCGTCCCCTGAAGGACGGCGTCATCGCCGACTTCGATGTTACCGAGGCCATGCTTCGCTACTTTATCGACAAGGCTTCCGAGAAGCGCTATCCGTGGACCCCGCGTCCGCGCGTTGTCGTCTGCGTTCCCTCCGGCGTCACGTCGGTCGAGAAGCGTGCCGTATTTGAGGCCACGATCCAGGCCGGCGCTCGCCAGGCCTACCTGATCGAGGAGCCCATGGCCGCCGCTATCGGCGCCGACCTGCCCGTCGAGGAACCCACCGGCTCCATGGTCATCGACATCGGTGGCGGTACCACCGAGGTCGCTGTTATCGCTATGGGCGGCATCGTCGTCTCGCAGTCCATCCGTATTGCCGGTGACGAGTTCGACCAGGCCATCCTCACGCATGTTCGTGATGCCTACAACCTGGCCATCGGCGAGCGTACAGCAGAGGACATCAAGATCAAGGTCGGCTCCGCCGTGCCGCTCAAGGACGAGCTCGACGTCGAGGTCAACGGCCGCGACGTGATCACCGGTCTGCCCAAGACCGTGCGCATCGAGAGCGAGGAGATCCGTCGCGCGCTCAACAAGCCGCTCGACGAGATGGCTAAGGCCGTCAAGGACGCCCTCGATGCCACGCCTCCCGATCTCGCCTCGGACCTTATGTACTACGGCATTTTGCTGACCGGTGGCGGCGCGCTGCTGCGCGGTCTCGACGTGCGCCTGCGCGATGAGACCGGCGTTTCGGTCAACGTCAGCCCCACGGCGCTCGATAACGTCGTTAACGGCTGTGCCCGCGTGCTCGAGGCCAATGCGTTTGATGGCGGCTTCGTCCAGACCAATGCTTAATTTCCAAAAGGTGGATTCCATTTGGCACGATCTTCGGGTTTCTCCACAAATCTGAATACCAAGCGACAATCAACGGGTATGCGCCCGTTGATTGTTTTCAGCCTGATTTCGGTGTTGCTGCTCACGTTTTACATTCGCGAGGGCGAGGCAGGGCCGATTCATGCCGTGCGTTCGGGCGTAACGACGATTACCTCTCCGGTGCGCTTTGTGGGCTCGGCTGTGGCGGCTCCCTTCAATGCGATTGGCAACGTGTTCTCTAACCTAACGGCGTCGCAGGACACGCTCGACGAGCTCAAGAAGCAAAATGAGGAGCTGACCTCTAAGGTCGCCGAGCTTTCTGAGGCTCAAAAGACTGCCGAGCGCCTGGAGGGCCTGGTCGGGCTGCAATCGACCTACAACCTCAAATCGACCGCAGCTCGTATCGTTGGTGCCTCCGGCGATGCCTGGACCTCGACCGTTACCATCGACAAGGGCTCTGCCGACGGCCTTACCATCAACATGCCCGTGACGAGTTCTGCCGGTGTTATCGGCCAGATTATCGAGGTATCGGCCAAGACCTCTACCGTGCGCCTGATTGGCGACGAGAACTCGGGCGTGTCCGCCATGGTGCAGGACACGCGCGCCCAGGGTATGCTGCAGGGTCAGGCTGACGGCACGCTGCGTCTTGAGTACGTGAGCGTCGACTCCGATGTTAAGGTTGGCGATATCATCGTGACCTCTGGCATCGGCGGCGTGTTCCCCAAGGGCCTTCCGCTTGGCACCGTCTCGTCGGTTGAGAAATCGGCAAACGACGTGTACTACACCATTGTGGTGCGCGCTCAGACCACGGCCGAGAACAACGAGGAAGTGCTGGTCATCACCTCGCTGACCGACGAACAGTCGGCCTCGGATGAGGACGTGAGCACGGCCAACAGCACGCCGCAGGGAACGTCGCGCGATGCTGCGACCAAGACGAAGGACGAGAGCTCGGATGACAGTTCCGACACGTCCGAGACGACCGATTCTGGCTCGAGCGAATAGGGGGCATGTCCATGGATCTACACGAGCAGGGGATGAGCTCCCGCACGTTTGTAATCGCCGCCATTGTGTGTGTGCTGCTGCAGGCAGGCCTGGCACCGCAGATCTCCATTGCGGGAGGTCGCGTCAACTTCATGATTATCCTGGTGTGCCTAAGCGTGTTCTCGGGCGACCCGACCCGTGCCATCGTGTGCGGTTTTTGCAGCGGCTTGTTCTATGACCTGTCCGCTGCCGTGCCGGTGGGCGTTATGTCGCTCCTGCTGACCGTGGGTTCTTTTGCCCTGGTGCACAGCGCCGTCGGTCAGACGGGCGGTACCCCGAGTGCGCGCGGCGTCACTGTGGGCGCCTTCGCGCTCGTCATTAATGTGATCTACAGCATCATCTTGCTGTTTATGGGTTTGGAGACGAGCTTTGTTGTGGCGATCTTCGGCCATGCGCTGCCGTCTTCGATCCTGACGGGTCTGGTTGCCATTCCGTTTTTGATGTCCGGCGTCGTGCCGCAGTCCGGCTATGGATTCTCCGCACGTGGCGGACGCCAGACGGGTATGCGCTTTAAGCCCAAGACCCGCAAGCTCAAATAGGGGAGGCCCGTAGATGTCTTCCCAGTTGACGGTTATTATCGCCGGTATCGTGCTGGTTGTGGCCATCGTGGTCGCGCTGGTCATCATGCGTCGCGGCGATTCCCGTTTTACCTACGATACGCAGCATGGAACGGCCCCGCGCGCCACCGAGGGCGAGGGCAATACCGCGGCGACCGCCTTTAAGGGCCGCTTTTCCATCCTCACCACGGGTGTGGGCGCGATGTTTGCGGCGCTCGCCGTCAAGCTGTGGGGCATGCAGATGGTCTCGTCGGACTATTACGAGAAGCAGGCTAATAGCAATCAGACTCGCACCGTTACCACTCCCGCTGTGCGCGGCCGCATCCTCGACCGCAATGGCGTGGCGCTTGTCCAGAACCGTCCCTCACTTGCTGTCGTGGCCTACCGCGACCTTGCCGAGGATGAGGTTCTGGTTCGCCATCTTGCCAACGTGCTTGGAATGCCTTACGTGGCGGTCCTTCGCAATATTCAGGACAATACAGAGGGCGCTCAGAGCCTGCATACCATCGCGACGGACGTCCGTCGCTCCACGGTTGCCTATATTCAGGAGCATGCCGGCGAGTTCCCGGGCGTCAAGATTGCCGAGCGTACCGAGCGCCAGTATCCATATGGCGAGACGGCATGCCATATCTTGGGCTATACCGGCACCATTACCTCCGAGCAGCTCGAGGCCCAGAATAAGAAAACCTCTGGCGATGATGATGCTTCTGCTGGCAAGATTACGTACCAGTCGGGCGATATCGTGGGCCAGGCGGGCGTTGAGAGCTACTACGAAAACCTGCTACAGGGTATTCGTGGCGAGCAGACCGTCAAGGTCGATGCCTCGGGCAATGTGACCGGTCAGGCCGGCGCCGTGCCCGCGAAGGCCGGCTCCGACATTAAGCTCACGCTCGATCTTAAGATCCAACAGGCCTGTGAGACGGCGCTGGCGAGCGCTATCGAACTTGCCAAGACCACTGGCTACAGCAATGCCGGCAACGGCGCTGTGGTGTGTCTCGATCCCAACAATGGCGAGATCCTGGGCATGGCGAGCGAGCCCAAGTTCGATCCGTCCGTCTTTATCGGCGGCGTCTCAAATGACGTGTGGACCGAGCTCAATGATGACAAGGGTTCGCACCCGCTGCTCAACCGCGCCATTAGCGGACAGTACATGTCGGCTTCGACCATCAAGCCGCTCTCGGCACTGGCCGGTCTTGAGTTTGGAACCTACACTTCAACGCAGACAACCAACTGCACGGGCTATTGGACGGGCCTGGGCAAGGCTTGGGGCAAGCGCTGCTGGCTGACGTCTGGCCACGGCACCATGACGCTGCAGTCGGGTATTGCCAACTCGTGCGACCCTGTCTTCTACGACATGGGCAAGGCGTTCTTTTATGACGAGCAACATCCCGAGGGCCTGCAGGAGGTCTTTCGTCGCTGGGGTCTAGGCAAAACCTGCGGTATCGATCTGCCGAGTGAGGGCGCGGGCCGTATTCCCGATGCCGAGTGGAAAGAGTCGTACTTCACCGACGCCTCTGCAGAGGACCGCAAGTGGAATGCCGGCGATATGACCAACATTGCCATCGGCCAGGGTGACATCCTGGTGACGCCCCTGCAGATGGCGTGTGCCTATATGGGTCTTGCCAACGGCGGCAAACAGTACGTGCCTCATGTGTTTTTGTCTGCCGTGTCGCGCGATGGCGACGGCGATGCCTATAAGTACAACGGCAAGGGCAAGAAGAAGCGCCTGGAGGCCAAGATCAACAGCGATTCGGATTTGGCTCTAGTTCGCAACGGCATGCACGACGTGATTTACACGGCATCGACGTCCCTGGCGGCGCACTTTGGCACCCTGACGCCGCAGGTATACGGCAAGTCGGGCACGGGCGAGAAAAGCGGCGAGGACGAATACGCGTGGTTCTGCGCCTATGCACCGGCCGATGACCCCAAGTATGTCATCGCTACCGTCCTGGAGCAGGGCGGCGGTGGCTCAGATACCGCGATGCATGTCGTGCGCGACGTGCTCGGCGTGATTTATGGCGAGCCCGATACCTCTTCGGCCTCGGGCGATTCTTCGGTTCGATAGGAGGTTGCGATGGATTTTTCTCCGGCGGATCTGTTCCGTTCAACCAAGACCGGCTCTCGCAGCAGCCTGGACCGCGTCAACAAGCAACTTTCGGCCTCGCGCGGCACGTTTCGCCAAAAGGTGCATATCGGTGTGCTCGTGGCTACTGTGGCTCTCGTCGCCTACGGCGCCATCATTATCTGGTCGGCTTCGCAGTTTAAGGCCGACGCTTCGTTCTCACGCCATCTGCTGGGAATTGGAATCGGTACGGTGCTGGCGGTGCTGGTCTGGCGTACCGACCTGCGCGGTATTTCCAATTTCTCGACGGCGTTGCTCGTCATCGACCTGATCGTGATCCTCTCGCCCAAGATTCCGGGTCTGTCCTATACAGGCGGTCTGGGCATGACGGGCTGGATCAAGATTCCCGGTATCGGCTTGACATTCCAGCCGGTTGAGCTTGCCAAGCTCATCACCATCTTCTTTATTGCTACGCTTGGCTCGCAGTATAACGGTCGCATCGATACCGTTCGCGACTACGTCAAGCTCTGCGGCATGCTGTCCATTCCGTTTTTGGCCGTCGTTGCCATGGGCGACCTGGGCTCGGGCCTGGTCGTGCTTGTTTCGGGCGCCATCGTCATTTGTATGAGCGGTGCACGCCGCGAATGGGTGCTGTCGACTCTGGCCCTGCTCGTGGGCCTGGTGGCCCTCGTTCTGGCGCTCGATTCGGTCTTTGATTCGTTGCTCGGCCACGATGTGCTCATCAAGCAGTATCAGATGAACCGTCTGACGGTCTTTATCGACCCCGATAATGCCGATTCGGACGATGCCTACAACCTGCAGCAGTCGCTTATCGCCGTTGGCTCGGGCGGCTTCTTTGGTAAGGGTTTGGGCCATGCGACGCAGTCGGCCGGCGGCTTTCTGCCTGAGTTCCACACCGACTTCGTCTTCGCCTTCCTGTCCGAGACCTTTGGTTTTTGCGGTTCCTTTTTTCTCCTGTGCCTCTACGTGCTGCTGATCTTTTCGACGATTCGCGTCGCCTTTAAGTGTGAGTCGCTGTTCCTGCGTCTGTCGTGCGTAGGTATCGTCGGCATGTGGGCATTCCAGACCTTTGAGAACATCGGCATGTGCATCGGCATGATGCCGATTACCGGTATTCCGCTACCGTTTATTAGCTTTGGTTCGTCTTCGATGATGATCCAACTGCTGACGGTGGGTATCGTACAATCCATATGGCGGCATCGTTCGGGCGCCGCGTAACCGCTGGAGGGGTTTGCTATGAAAATTCCCGTAGATAAGCTGACCCGCGCTTTTAAGATGGGCGCGTCCGTTAAGAAGGATTCCGATACGCCGGTGCGCGTCTCGGTCTATCTGGATTCGTCCGCCTCGCGCTTTCTGGCCGAGACGGTGCGTGACGCCTTTGTGCCGCAGACGACCTCGGGCATTGTGCGCGTCGAGCGTCTGGGGGAGGAGCGAATTGCTCCAAAGACCGATACCGATGTGGTACTGGTGCTCTCGTGTGGTTCCGACCGCTTGGAGAGTGCCGTGCAGGAGCTCGTGATCGCCGGTGCGCCCGTGTGCGTGCTTGCCGAGTCTGCTGTGGAGGTGCCGTTTATCGAGGAGTCCACGCCCATGCTCGGCGTGGTAGCGGCAACCGATAAGACGTATCTGCTCGAGACGCTTGCCCGCTGGATTCTCGATCGCACCGACAAGGAAACGGCCTTTGCGGCGAACTTTGCCTTCATGCGCATCGCGGCGGCCAATCGTATCATCACCTCGTGCGCGCTCACCAATATGGCGACCGGTGCGCTGGTGTTTTTGCCGGGCGCCGATTATCCCGTTATGGCGCTGGCGCAGGTGGGCATGCTCTTTGAGCTCGCTGCCGTCTTTGGACGCGGCATTAAGCCCGAGCGCGGCTACGAGGTCGCGGGCGTGCTTGCCGGCGGCTTGGTGATCCGCGCGGTCACCCGCGCGCTCGTCAAGCAGACGCCGCATATTGGGTTTGCCGTCAAGGCGCTCACTGCTGCCGCGGGCACCTATGGCATGGGCCGTGCGCTCGTTTCGCTCTACGAGCGCGATGTCGACTACAGCCGTGCCAACGAGGTGGTCACTGCCACGTTCTCCCGCGTTCGCAATCTGGTGACCACGGTCGCGGGCGCTACCCGTCCTATGGCGTCCTACCAAGACGCATCCGATCTCGCTGCTTAGGGGTTTTCCGTTGCGCGTTCCGTACCAAGATTGTTTTCATTTAATTGAGCCGTTGCTCGCCAAGGTCGAGAAGCCGAGTCGCTATATCGATCACGAGTGGGGCACGCTTTCCAAGGCCGATGCCGACTACCGTTGCTGCCTGATCTACCCGGATGTGTACGAGGTCGGTCTGCCCAACCAGGGTATCGCCATCCTCTACAACATCCTTAACCAGGCCGAGGGCATCTCCTGCGAGCGTGGCTATGTGCCGTGGCCCGATATGGGTGACGCCATGCGCGAGGCGGGTATTCCGCTGCTGTCGCTCGAGGGTGCAGCGCCGGTCGCTTCGTTTGATATCGTCGGTCTGCATGTGCCGCACGAGATGGCAGTGACGAACTTCCTCGAGGCACTCGACCTCGCTGGTATTCCGCTGTTAGCGGCTGACCGCACCGAGGACGACCCCATTATCATCGCCGGCGGCCCCTCGGTGTACAACCCCGAGCCGTACGCGGCCTTCTTCGATGTTATCCTCATCGGCGAGGGCGAGGAATCGCTGCTCGAGACCTGCCAGTTGCATCGCCGTCTGCGTGACGAAGGAGTCCCGCGCGCGCAGATTGTCGAGCAGCTTGCATCCATTGCCGGCAACTACGTGCCGTCGCTCTATGAGGTTTGTCACGACGAGCCCTGCTCGCCGCATGGCTACACCGTGCCGCGTGAGGGCAAGGATGCGCCGACCGTGGTCTACAAGCGCGTCGTCGAGGATTTCGGCGCCACGAATCCGCTGTCGCAGTCGTGTGTGCCCTATGCGCAGCTGGTCCACGACCGCCTGTCTATCGAGATCCTGCGCGGCTGCGCCCGCGGCTGTCGTTTTTGCCAGGCCGGCATGACGTATCGCCCGGTGCGTGAGCGCTCGGCCGACCAGATCGTCTCGTCGGTGATTCAGGGTCTGGAAAAGACCGGCTATGACGAGGTGTCGCTGACCTCGCTCTCCACGACCGACCACTCCTGCATTCGCGATGTGCTCGGCAGGCTCAACCATCGCCTGGAGGATACGGGTATTCGCGTGTCTATTCCGTCGCAGCGCCTGGATTCGTTTGGCGTGGATATGGCCGAGTCGGTCGCCGGCGAAAAGAAGGGCGGACTGACGTTCGCGCCCGAGGCCGGCAGCCAGCGCATGCGCGACATCATTAACAAGAACGTGACCGAGGAGGACCTGGACCGTGCGGCCAAGGCGGCCTTCGAGGCCGGTTGGAACCGCATGAAGCTCTACTTTATGATGGGCCTTCCCGGCGAGCGCGACGAGGACATCGTGGCCATCGCCAATCTGGCCGATCACGTGCTGGAGCTCGGTCGTTCCGTGGTGCCCAAGGCTCGTCGCGGCTCGATCTCGGTGTCGATCTCGGTTTCGGTCTTTATCCCCAAGGCTGCCACGCCGTTCCAGTGGTGCCCGCAGCTCGACTACGACGACGTCAAGCGTCGCCAGAAGCTGCTCGTCACGAGCGTTCGCAACCGTGCCGTCCGCGTTCATTACCACGATGCCGAGACCTCGCTCATCGAGGCCGCGCTGTCCCGCGCCGGTCGTGACATGACGCCCGTCATCATCGATGCTTGGCGCTCGGGCTCTCGCTTTGACGCCTGGGTAGAGCATTTCTCGCTCGATAACTGGAAGGAAGCTGCTGCCAAAAACGGCATCGACCTCAATGAGCTCGTGCACCTGCCCTACGAGTTGGATTGGCGTTTGCCGTGGGAGCATGTGAGCCCCGGCTGCACGCGCGGTTTCCTCGAGCGCGAGTACCGTCGCTCGCTCGAGGGCGTCACGACTCCCGACTGCACCCGCACGTCGTGCACCGGCTGCGGAATCTGCCCCACGCTCCACGCCAAGAATGTATTGATGGGTGATCGCGCATGAGTGAGCGCCTGACCGACAACCCCTCGCTCTTTAGGCTTCGTGTTCGCTATGGCAAGCGCGATCGCCTTAAGTACCTGGGCCATCTCGAAGTAATCCATACCATTGAGCGCATCGTGCGCCGTGCGGGACTTCCCTATGCCGTCACGCAGGGCTTCTCTCCGCACATGCGCGTGGGCTTCTCTTCGGCGCTGCCGGTGGGTACGTCGTCGACCTGCGAGTGGTATGACCTGTTTATGACCGAGTTCGTGGCGCTCGACGAGGCGTTTGGGCGCCTGGCTGCGGCGTCTCCGGCCGATCTGGCGCCCATTGAGGCGGCGTACATCGACGTGCGCACGCCGGCGTTGACGGCGCAGCTCACGCGCCTGTCGTATCGCATCGACTTGCACCTGGATCCCGAGGCGCCCGTAAGCGCCGACGAGGTGCGTCGTGCGATCGACACGCTGCGCGCGGATCATGGCATCGACTACGCGCGCGGCAAAAAGAGCAAGCGCTTGGATTTGGATCACACGCTCGTTGGCTATGAGCTCACGGCGGGGGAGCGCCCGGACCATTTGGTGCTCATGCTCGACACCTATGCCGACAACGAGGGCTCCATGCGTCCGGAAATTTTGCTTTCTGCTGCTGATGTTTTGTTGCAGGGCTTGACCCCGGGCGTGGATGCACCTATTGTTTCCACCGGTATGCAAGACCTCGTGACCATCTGCTCCTACGATGTCGAGCGTCAGAATCAAGCATGCGAGGACGATGAGGGCCGACTCGTCAGCCCCATACCTGTGCGAACTTGTGGATTTGCTCCACATACTCGTTGACGGGGTTATTTTCGCCTGCTACTATATTCGACTGTTGCACTAACTGATGCATGAAGGGCAAGTAAACATGTACGCAATCGTTAACACGGGCGGCAAGCAGTACAAGGTCGCCACCGACGATGTCATCACCGTCGAGAAGATTGAGGGCAATGAGGGCGACAAGGTCACCCTGCCGGTTATCTTCCTCAACGATGGTAAGAAGATCGTCACCGATCCCGACAAGCTGGCCAAGGCCAAGGTTACCGCTCAGATCGTTGAGCAGTTCAAGGGCGAGAAGCAGCTGGTCTTCAAGTTCCACAAGCGCAAGCGCTATCGTCGTCTGAAGGGTCACCGTCAGCAGCTCACCAAGCTGAAGATCGTGAAGGTTCAGGCTACCTCCCGCGCCAAGAAGGCTGTCAAGGCAGAGGCTGAGGCTGTTGCCGAGGCTCCCGTCGCCGAGTAGATTACACTCGTAACGAAAGAGTAGGTATACACAATGGCACACAAAAAAGGACTCGGTTCCTCCCGTAATGGCCGTGACTCCCGCGGTCAGCGCCTTGGCACGAAGCGCTATGCCGGCCAGACGGTAACCACGGGCACGATTCTCGTCCGTCAGCACGGCACGCACATCCACCCGGGTGAGAACGTTGGCCGTGGTAAGGACGACACGCTGTTCGCGCTGGTCGACGGTACCGTTGAGTTCCACAAGGGTATCAAGCACAGGGTCAGCGTACGCCCGCTCGCGAACGCGTAATTCACCCTTCATAGAGCACATATGTGGGAGGCACTTGAGTTTTAGGATTCAAGGGTCTCCCTCTTTTTTGTAGGAGGCGATTCTGTTGTCACAGTTCACCGATATCAGCCGCATTAACGTGTGCGGCGGCGACGGCGGAGCCGGATGCATGTCGTTTAGGCGCGAGGCATTTGTCCCCAAGGGCGGCCCCGATGGCGGCGACGGCGGTCGTGGCGGCAATGTCGTCATCCAGGCCGATGCTCAGCTGTCTTCGCTGATCGATTACCGCTTTAAGCATCACTTCCGCGCCGAGCGCGGCACGCACGGGCAGGGTGCCCGTCGTAACGGTAAGAGCGGCGAGGACCTGATTCTCAAGGTCCCTATGGGTACCGTGGTGCGCGAGCTCGACCCCGAGACGCAGACCCCGATGTTCGAGATTGCCGATCTGGTGCACGATGGCGAGCGCGTTGTCGTGGCTCCTGGTGGCGCCGGTGGTCTGGGCAATACCCACTTTGTGACGTCGGTGCGCCGCGCGCCCGCGTTCGCCCAGCTGGGCGAGCCGGCCGAGGAGCACTGGATTGAGCTCGAGATGAAGCTTATGGCCGATGCCGCGCTTGTGGGCTTTCCCTCAGTGGGTAAGTCATCGCTCATTGCGCGCATGAGTGCCGCCCGCCCCAAGATCGCCGACTACCCGTTTACCACGCTCGTGCCGAACCTCGGCATGGTGCGTGCCGGCGAATATTCTTACGTCGTTGCCGACGTCCCCGGTCTTATCGAAGGCGCGAGCGAGGGTAAGGGCCTGGGTCACCAGTTCCTGCGCCACATTGAGCGTACGGCCCTGATCATGCACGTCGTAGACATGACGGGTGGTTTTGAGGATCGCGATCCGGTCGAGGACTATCGCATCATCAACCGCGAGCTCGAGCAGTATGGCGCCGAGCTTTCGGAGCGTCCGCAGATCGTCGTTGCCAACAAGTGCGATGCGCCGGGCACGGCCGACAAGATTGCCGACCTCAAGCGCGCAGCGCTCGACGATGGACATATGTTCTTTGCCGTGTCTGCCGTGACGGGCGCCGGCCTCAATACGCTGATGCTTGCCGTGGGCGAGCAGGTGGCTAAGCTGCGCGCCGAGTTGGCTGTCTCGGATGAGCCGGTCGTTCTGCGCGACGATGAGTGGGAGCGCCGTCGCCTGCAGCGTGAGAAGCGTTTCCGCATTGTTCAGGAAGAGCCCGGTGCCTTCCGCGTGGTCGGTCGTGCCATTGAGCGTATGGTCATCCAGACCGACTGGGAAAACGAGGAAGCCGTCATTTACCTGCAGCATAAGTTTGCGCGTATGGGTGTTGACGACGCGCTCGAGAAGGCCGGTTGCCGTGCGGGCGACGAGGTCCGCATTTGCCAGCGCGCCTTTGACTTTGAGGGCGCTGAGGACTTCTCGGAGTACGAGGAGCTCGAGGATGCTGACGAGGACGTTGCCGTTGAAGCCATTGACGTGGCCGATGCTGCGGATGAGGGCGTCGAGGTTGTCGATGCGGCGGATGCCGCGGACGATGCCGAGACCTCGGAGGGCGAGTAAGCCATGTCGCTGCGCGGTGGAATCGGTCTGCCCGAGCTTCCTCTAGAGGACGGGCGGGAGTTTAGGCTCGGCATTATGGGCGGCACATTCGACCCGATTCATTACGGGCACTTGGTGACTGCCGAGCAGGCGCGCGAGTCGCTCGACTTGGACGCTGTGCTCTTTATGCCGGCGGGCTCTCCTGCCTTTAAGCTTGACAAGCCGGTGACGCCTGCCGAGGACCGTTATGCCATGACGGTCCTCGCCACCGCTGCGAACCCGGCCTTTTTGGCGAGCCGGTTCGAGATCGACCGTCCGGGTGTAACCTATACGGCCGATACGCTTCATGCCCTTCGCGACTTTTACCCGCCGCAGGTAAAGCTCTACTTTATTACGGGCGCCGACGCGATTATCGATATCGTGACCTGGCATGATGCTGAACGAATCGCTGAGCTTGCTACCTTTATTGCGGCAACGCGACCGGGCTTTGATATCGATACGGCGCGTGCCCGAATCAAAGAGTCGGGGCTGCCGTTCGACGTGCGCTATATTCAGATTCCGGCGCTAGCGATCAGCTCGACGAACATTCGTAAGCGTGTTGCCCGCGGTATGAGCGTACGCTATCTTACGAGCGAGTCCGTGCTCGGCTACATTCGCAAACGCAGGCTATATGCCGATTTGGGCCAAGAAGATTTTGAGTGATGGGGGTCTACGTTGTCGGTAGAGGATCAGTTTGAGGGCGATGAGCGCGCGCTGCTCAGGCGCATTCAAGAGCTGCTCGATGTTCGCATGAAGGATAAGCGCAAGCGCTATGTGCATTCGCTGGGTGTTGCCGAGACCGCACTTCATCTGGCCGAGGTCTACGGCGTCGACCGCTTTGATGCCGCTGCCGCCGGCTTGATCCACGACTGGGACAAGGTGCTTTCCGATGACGAGCTGGTCACGCGCGCTCTGCATTACGGCATTAAGATTGCCGGCTCTCCTTCTGCCGCGACGCCGCTTTTGCATGGCCCTGTTGCCGCCTATGAGCTTCCGCAGCTTTTTCCCGAGCTGTCGCCGGCCGTTTTCCAGGCTGTCGACCGTCACACCGTGGGCGCCTGCGACATGACGCCGCTCGATATGGTGGTCTTTGTGGCCGATGCCATCGAGCCCAACCGCCACGGCGACTATGCGCATGCGCTGCGTAAGATGGTGGGGGAGTCGACGCTCGATGAGTTGTTCTTCTCCTGTTTTGCGCAGGGTCTGGTCTATGTGATCCAGTCCGGGCGCTATCTTTATCCCACGGCTATTACGATTTACAACCATTACGCCCAGCTGCGCTAGCTCGGGCTGTCTAGAAAGAGGTATTCCATGGCCGACGAGACCATGACCGACGAGCAGATTCTTGAAGGTGTGGAGCACAAGAGCTTCGCCGCCACGTCCGACCGCACTGCCGCCTCGCTGTCCGCGAGCGGTGTCGCCGCCGAGGATGTCGCCCGCGCCGCCGCGCAGGCCGCCTACGACAAGAAGGGCGAGGACGTTCAGGTGCTCGACCTGACCGAGCTTTCCGACGTATGCGACTACTTTGTGCTTGCCACCGGTACCAACAACCGCCAGGTCGATTCTATCGTCGACGAGATCGAGGAGAAGGTCGCCGAGGCTTGCGGCGAGCACCCGTTCTCCATCGAGGGTCGCGAGCAGAAGACCTGGATGCTCATGGACTATGGTTCGGTTGTCGTCCACGTCTTCACTCCCGAAGCCCGCGACTTCTACCGCCTAGAAAAGCTCTGGGGCGACGCCCCCCAGCTCCCCCTCAACCTCCTCTAGTAGCTCATTTGAGACGGGGTTAGCTACCCTCACGCATATCGCCGGGCAGTTGCGGTTTTCCGCACCTGTCCGGCTTTCTTTTTGCCCAAAGGCTGTTAATCGTTGAAGCGGGATTGGCGGCCGAAGGAAAGGGCGGTGTCGCCGAATTTGTCTCGGACGGCGTCGATGGCGACGGAGAGGTCGCGGCGGTTGCTGGATTGGGCTCCGCGGTCATCAATCTCGCAGAACAGGTCAGTCTGGATGCCGCCTTGGTGGTCGAAGTCGCTCATGCCGATGCCCGCCAGGCGCACATGCATGCCTTCCTGCCAGATGTTGTCGAGCAGATCGAGTGCAACCGCCACGAAGATGTTCTCATCGTCGGTCGGATGAGGCAGCCGGCGCTGTGCCGTACGCCCGCTGCCATACGAATACTTAAGCTTGAGCGTTACCGTGGCGCCCGTTAGTCCCTGACGGCGCAGACGGCGTCCCACTGACTCTCCCAACAGCGCAATCGCCGCCTCAATATCCCCATGCTCAGTCAAATCTTTAGCAAAGGTGCGCTCGTTGCTCACCGATTTAACTTCGCGTTCCTCGTCCAGGCTCGTGACCTCAGAAACCTCGAGCCCCAACGCACGCTGGCGCATACGCTCGCCATTCACGCCAAAAATAGAGGCCAAGGTGGATTCCGGTGCGCGTGACAGTTCGCCAAGCGTGTAGATGCGCATGCGGCGCAGCCGTTCCTCGGCCGAGCGTCCGATGCCGCTCATGGCAGATACCGGCAGCGCGGCCAAAAAGCGCTGCTCGGTTCCGGGGCGCACGATGGTCAGCCCAAACGGCTTATCCCGCTCGCTTGCGATCTTTGCGACCGTCTTGTTGCAGCCCACGCCAATGGAACAGGTCACTCCCAGCCCTGCCACGCGGTCGCTTATACGCCGCGCAACCAGCAGCGGGTCTTCGGGCGCAAAGCGACCCGGTGTGATATCGATAAAGGCTTCGTCGATGGATACGCGCTCAACACGCGGGGTCTCGTCGGCGAGAATCGCCATGACCTGCGCGCTCACCTCGCGGTATCGGTCAAAGTGCCCGTGTGTCCAAATGGCTTGCGGGCACAAGCGCCGTGCCTCGGCCGAGGCCATGGCAGAGTGCACGCCAAAGCGACGCGCCTCATACGAACACGTGGACACGACGCCACGCGAATCGGCGTCTCCGCCCACGATGAGCGGCTTTCCTCGCCATTCGGGATGATCGAGCATTTCCACGCTCGCAAAAAACGCATCGAGGTCCATGAGGCCAACCGCCGGACCCGTCCAGGGAGGCGGCGTGACGCCCATGGCATCCTCATAACCGTATGTATGTTCGCGTCTTTCCATGTCATGAGTATACCGCGCAGCTCATGTGGGGTGCGTGTATGTGCTTGCAAATCCCGAATTCTTGTCTAAGATATGGATTTGCCCTCGACTACACCGAAGAAGTTGGTCTCACGGACTTCACCTGCCCGCGTCGATGGCGTATTATATTCAACTGTTTGTTTGTAGTTGCAGCCTAAAGCTGCTTGGTTGGAGGAGTTTCCTTTGGCAGTCAAGATTCGCCTTGCTCGTCACGGCGCTAAGAAGCGTCCGTACTACCGTGTCGTCGTCGCCGATTCCCGCGCCCCGCGTGACGGTCGTATCATCGAGGAGGTTGGCCGCTACAACCCGATGACCGCCCCCAAGACCATCAAGCTCGACCTCGAGAAGATCGCCGACTGGCAGTCCAAGGGCGCTCAGCTCACCGACGCCGTCGCCGCTCTGGTCAAGGCCGCCAACGAGGGCGAGAAGACCGAGACCGTCGTCAAGAAGTCCAAGAAGCAGCTCGCCAAAGAGGCCGAGGCCGCTAAGGCTGCCGCTGAGGCCGCTGAGGGCGCCGAGGAGTAAATCGTGCCTGAGGTTGACGCTGCACAGCTCGAGGGTGAGGCAATGCTCTCAGATCGCATCGCCGATCTCGTCGAATATCTCGTTGTTCAGATCGTCGACGACCCGGATTCCGTGAGCCTTGAGGTCATCGATGGTGACGACGCCTCTACAATTGAGGTTTCGGTCGCCGAGGATGACGTCGCTAAGGTCATCGGCCGTCGTGGCCGTACCATCAAGGCCATTCGCACGCTCGCCCGTGCACTGGCCGCTCGCCTCGACACTGCTGTCGAGGTAGAGGTTCTGGGCTAGAACCTTGAGGTCCCAGTACAAAAACATCGCCCGTGTGGTCAAGCCGCACGGAAGGAAGGGGGAGGTCCTCGCGCAGCCGCTGCGGGGGCTTCCTTCTGTATTAGAGCCGGGTATGCGGGTCGCCCTGACGCCGCCGGCGCTCAAGCGCGACCGCTTTTGCACGGTCGTGTCCGTCACCGATACGGGCGATGGCGATCTGGTCTCGTTTGAGGGCATTGACGACTTGACGGCCGCCGAGGGCATCACGGGATGCTACGTGCTGGCAAATCGTGACGATTTTGAGCTCGATTCGCTTGACGCTGCCTATACCGACCTGATGGGTCGCGAGGTGGTCGACGAGCGCTTCGGTTTGCTCGGCACGATCGTAGAGATCATGTCGACGCCCGCTAACGATGTTTGGGTTGTTGAGGGCGATCGGTACGGCGAGGTACTGATTCCCGTGATCGAGCAGGTCGTGCTCGATCTTCCCGACTCAGGAACAATTTCCGTCCACGTTATGGACGGCCTGATCGATATGGACAAGTAGGGAGGACAACATGCTGATCGAGACCCTTTCGGTCTTTCCCGAGATGTTTGAGCCCGTCATGTCCACATCGATCTTGGGCCGCGCCCGCAAGGCCGGCCTTTTTGATTTTAAGGCGTATAACCTGCGCGACTGGACGCACGACCGCCATCGTACCGTCGATGACGAGCCGTACGGCGGCGGGCAGGGCATGCTCATGAAGGTCGAGCCTATTGCCGAGGCCATCGAGGCCATCAGCTCCGAGGGTCCCAAGCCCACCGTAGTGTTCTTCACCCCCTGTGGCGAGCCCTTTACGCAACATGTGGCCGAGCGCCTGCTCAAAAGTGAGCGCCTGCTGTTTGTGTGCAGCCGCTACGAGGGCGTCGACGAGCGTGCGTATGCGTATGCCGATGAGCGTCTGTCGATCGGCGACTACGTGCTTACGGGTGGCGAACTTCCCGCTATGGTCGTTGCCGATGCCGTCGTACGCCTGATTCCCGGCGCCCTGGGCGACGAGATGAGCAATGTGGACGAGTCGTTCTCGACCGCCGAGGACGGAGGCCTGCTCGAGTACGCGCAGTACACCCGTCCCGCCGAGTTCAACGGCGAGGGCGTGCCGCCGGTGCTCGTGAGTGGCGATCACGCCAAGGTCGATGCCTGGCGTCGCAAGAACGCCATCGAGCGCACCTGCCGCTGGCGTCCCGATCTGATCGAGACGGCGCGCCTTACGCCCCAGGAGCGTGCGTACGCGCAGGAGATTTTGGACGCTTCGTATTCGCAGAGCGAGGAGTGAGAATGGTTCCATCGCAGCATTCCGCGTTGAGGGGCGCTTTTGAGTGGATCGCGGTCATCGCGATCGCATTGGTCGCCACCTTCTTGATTCGCTCGTTTGTGGTCGAGCCCTTTGTGGTACCCACCGGCTCCATGGAGTCCACGATCGAGATTGGCGACCAGATCCTGGCACAAAAGGTGAGCCTCGAGCTCGGTCAGCCCGTCAAGCAGGGCGATATCGTGGTGTTTCACAACCCCGATGGCACCTCCGAGCATGATGTTCTTGTCAAGCGTGTTATTGCCACGGCCGGCCAGACGGTCGACCTGCAGGATGGCAAGGTGGTCGTTGACGGCCAAGCGCTCGACGAGGACTATACGACGGGCATGAGCTGGCCACTTTCGGTCCAAGCGCCCGGTGCTCAGGTAAGCTATCCCTACACCGTTCCCGACGGGTGCGTGTGGGTGATGGGCGACAACCGCGAAAACTCTGCCGACTCACGCTACTTTGGTCCCGTCGATCGCTCTGATTTGATCGCTGTGGCGCTTGTGCGCTACTGGCCGCTCAACCGCATCGGCGCTATCGACTAAAAACCGCTATAGTACAGTACCTAACCGTGTAATCGTTTCGACGAGGGGATATTAGAGGCATGAACGCTTCATCGCTTTCCTTCCAAGACATCATCCTGCGCCTCCAGCAGTACTGGGGCGAGCGGGGCTGCGTCATTATGCAGCCCTATGACTCCGAGGTCGGTGCCGGTACCTTCCATACCGCGACCACGCTGCGCTCGCTCGGTCCCGCCGAGTGGCGCACCTGCTATGCGCAGCCCTGCCGCCGTCCCGCCGACGGCCGCTACGGCGAGAACCCCAACCGCATGCAGCACTACTATCAGTTCCAGGTGCTCATCAAGCCTTCTCCGGTTAACGCCCAGGAGCTCTACCTGGGGTCTCTTGCCGCTATCGGTCTGGACCCCAACGACCATGACGTCCGCTTTGTCGAGGACGACTGGGAGAGCCCGACGCTCGGCGCCTGGGGCCTTGGCTGGGAGGTCTGGCTCAATGGCATGGAGGTCACGCAGTTTACGTACTTCCAGCAGGTGGGCGGCATCGAGGTCGACCCCGTGCCCGTCGAGATCACCTACGGCCTGGAGCGTATCGCCATGTACGCCCAGGGCGTTAACTCGGTCTACGACCTGGTGTGGAGCTACCTGCCCGACGGCACGCCCATGACCTATGGCGACGTGTTCCTCGAGAACGAGCGCGAGTTCAGTGCCTATAACTTTGAGGTCGCCAACGTCGAGATGATGCGTCAGAAGTTTGACGACTACGAGGCCGAGTGCCATTCCTGCCTGGAGCGCAAGCTGCCGCTGCCGGCATATGACTGCGTCATGAAGTGCAGCCACGCTTTCAACCTGCTCGATGCTCGCGGCGCCCTGTCCGCGGTCGAGCGTGCCAACTACATCCTGCGCGTCCGCGCCGTCGCCAAGGCGTGCTGCGAGGCCTACATGGCCGAGGTCGCCGGAGTCAACGAGAATGCCGATCAGGAAGGCGAGGTGGCGTAAGCCATGGCAGACGCTAAGGATTTCCTGTTTGAGATCGGTACGGAAGAAATGCCCTCCGCACCGCTGAACAATGCCGTCAAGCAGCTTGGCACCATGATCGCCAAGGGTCTCGACGAGGCCGGCCTGGCCCACGGCGAGGTCCGCGTGATCTCGAGCCCGCGCCGCCTGGCTGCGCTCGTTGCCGACGTCGCCACCGCGACCGACGAGGTTCACGAGGTCAAGCGCGGCCCCGCGGCCAACATCGCCTTCGATGCCGACGGTAACGCCACCAAGGCCGCCCAGGGCTTCGCCCGCAAGTGCGGTGTGGCTGCCGAGGATCTGGTCCGTCGCGTGGACACCGACGGCCGTGAGTACGTCTTTGCCGAGAAGAACATCCCTTCCGCCCCGGCCACCCCGATCCTGACGGCCCTGTGCGAGAAGACTATCGCTGGCCTGCAGTGGCCCAACTACCGCTCTCAGCGCTGGGGTCACGAGCATGCGACCTTTGTTCGTCCGGTCCGCTGGATCTGCTGCCTTCTGGGCGAGGACGTTGTGCCCGTGTCGTTTGCCGACGTGACGAGTGGCAACACCACGCGTGGTCATCGCGTGCTTGGCCCCGGTGACCATGTGGTCGCCAGCCCCGCCGTCTACGAGCAGGTGCTCGAGGACGCCGGCGTGCTTTCTGCCGAGCGCCGTCGCGAGGCCATCCTTGCCGGTATCGCCGAGGTCGAGGCTGCCCGTCCCGGCTGCCATGTCGATACGCCCAAGAAGGTCTTTGAGGAGGTCATCAACCTCTGCGAGTGGCCGACGGTGCTCGTCGGTACCTTCGATGAGGAGTTCCTCAAGGTCCCGCACGAGATCATCTGCGAGTCCATGCTCACCAACCAGCGCTACTTCCCGATCTATGACGGCGAGGGCAAGCTCACGCGTGAGTTCGTGGTTGTTTCCAACAGCAAGCCCGAGAACGCCGAGCGCGTGATCGACGGCAACGAGCGCGTCGTGCGCGCCCGTCTGGACGACGCCAAGTTCTTCTACGAGGAGGACCTGAAGATTTCCCTCGACGAGTTCCGTGAGCGTCTGGCCAAGGTCGCCTTCCAGGAGAAGCTCGGTAGCGTGCTCGCCAAGTCCGAGCGCATCGAGCAGCTCGCGCTCGCTATCGCCCGCGAGGCTCATCTGGGCGCCCACCTTGCCGCCGATGCCGCTCGCGCCGCGCACCTGTGCAAGGCCGACCTGGTGTCTAACGCCGTCGTCGAGTTCACGAGCCAGCAGGGCGTGATGGGCGGTTATTACGCGACCGCGATGGGGGAGAACGACGAGGTCGCCCACGCCATCCGCGATCACTACCGTCCCCGCTTTGCCGGTGATGAGCTGCCCGAGGGCACCGCTGGCTGCATCGTGGCCTGCGCTGACAAGCTCGATACCATCGCCGGTATCTTTGCCATTGGCGAGCCCCCGACCGGCTCTTCGGACCCCTACGCGCTGCGTCGTGCCGCTATCGGCATCATCAACATCCTGCGCGACCGCCTGCCGATCGACCCCACGTCGCTCATCGACTTCGCCCTCGAGCTCTACAGTGAGCAGGGCATTGAGTTCGACGCCGCCGAGGTCGCCCAGCAGGTTCGTGACTTCTTCCATGGCCGCCTGGTGAGCATGGCCCGCGACGAAAAGGTCCCGGCCGATACCGTTGCCGCCGTCTCCGCGGTGCACATCATCGCTCCGTCCGTCTTCTTCGCCCGCTGCGCCGCCCTCGACGAGGCCCGCAAGAACGATGCCGAGACCTTTGACAACCTGGCTACGGCCTATGCCCGTGCTGCGCATATCTCCAAGCCCGAGCTGGGCGCGGAGTATGACCGCAGCCTGATGGGCGAGGCCGAGCTCGCGCTCGCCGATGCTTCCGAGGCCGCTCAGACCGCCGTCGATGCCGCCCTTGCTGCCGAGGACTACCCGGCCGCATTTGCCGCCCTCGCCGCCCTGCGTGCCCCCATCGACCGCTTCTTCGACGAGGTTATGGTCATGGACAAGGACGAGCAGCTCCGCGATAATCGCCTTAAGCTGCTCAACCGCTTCGAGGCCGTTTTCTCCGGCATCGCCAACATCGGTGAACTTGCCCGCAAAAAGTAAGCCAGCCTGCGCATAAGCGCAAAAGGAGCCCCGCATGGATTGCCCGGTCACCGCTCGTCCCACCGTTATCGTTATCTCCGACTCGCTCGGCGATACCGCTTGTGAGGTGGTGCTTGCGGCGTCCGGGCAATTTGATGAAGGGGCTTTTCATCTCTTGCGCCTGCCCAAGGTGAACTCTGTGGAGCAGGTTAAATCGTTTGTGGGCCCGCGTGTCGATGCAGACCATCGCGATATTGCCGTGTTCCATACCATTGTCGATCCGGCGCTTCGCGCCCGCGTGCTCGATTACCTGGGTATGCTGCATATCCGCTCGGTCGACCTGATCGGCCCGACGCTCGCCGTGCTGTCGTCGCTCATTGGCGTGCCGCCCAAGGGCGTCGCGGGCGTGATTCACAAAACCGATGACCGCTATTTCCATCGTATCGAGGCCATGGAGTATTTCGTTGAGCACGATGATGGGCGCGGCTGCGACGATCTGTCGGGTGCCGATATCGTGCTGCTGGGCGTATCCCGTACGTCCAAGACGCCGCTGTCGATGTATCTGGCCTATCAAGGTTACAAGGTTGCCAATGTTCCTTTGGCCCATGGCATGGAGCCGCCGAAGTCAATTTACGAGGTCGACCCGATGCGCCTGTTCGGCCTGGTTTCAACCGTCGACGTTATTTCTGAGATTCGCGATAGCCGCTTAGGCGATGATTACGCGCGCGCCGTCGCCGGCTCCTATGCCGAGCCTGAGAGTGTTCGCAGCGAGCTCGAGGAAGCCCGTGCCCTCATGAAGCGCCTGGGCTGCTTTGTGGTGCGTACCGACGGCAAGGCCATCGAGGAAAGCGCTGCCGAGATCATTAGCCACTTGGAGGAAATCCAAGAAGCCCGTGCCCGCCGCGCCGCCCGTCGAGCCTAATAGTAGCAGCATTTTGATAAAGCGATTTAGCAAAAATATCGCATCTGACCTGCACTTTCTTACAGTGGTATCTTCATAAGGTAACCACCTTTACCTACCGTTTACCGCCGCATTTATCACGTTTACCAAACCCCTCGCCCTCTACGCAAGCCCGCTCAACGTCCGCCGTATAGTTCCCTCACGGCCCGCATCCGGCGGGTCGATTCGTCACCACGGTCGTGCGCGAGAGCGCATGAAAGGGGAAGTATCGTGAGCGATTGCAAGAGGGTTTACCGTTTTGGAACCGACGCCCAGGGCACCTGTGTCACTGAGGGCGACAAGTCCATGAACTTTGTGCTTGGCGGCAAGGGCGCAAACCTTGCCGAGATGAGCCGCATCGGCCTGCCGGTTCCCGGTGGTTTTACCATTACCTGCCAGACCTGTGTCGAGTACTCCGGCGCCGGCAACGTCTGGCCCGAAGGCGCACTCGATGAGATCGTTGCCGCCGAGGCCGACCTCGAGGCCCGCTGCGGCAAGAAGCTCGGCGACGCCTCCGACCCGCTGCTCGTGTCGGTTCGCTCGGGCGCTCCGTTCTCCATGCCCGGCATGATGGACACGGTCCTCAACTTGGGCCTCAACGACGACTCCGTTCAGGGTCTAATCGCCCAGACGCAAAACCCGCGTTTTGCCTGGGATAGCTACCGCCGCTTTATCCAGATGTTCTCCAACGTCGTTATGGGTGTCGATGCCGACCTGTTCGAGAACGCGCTGACCCAGGCACGCCTGGTCGCAGGCGCTCGCGTCGATTCCGAGCTTTCGGCCGAGGACCTGCAGGAGCTCGTGGAGACCTTTAAGGGCATCTTCTCCGAGAACGTCGAGGCCGCCCTGTATCCCGAGCTCGAGGTCGCCGACGGCAAGCCCATCTTCCCGCACGATCCGGAGCTCCAGCTGCGCCTTGCCATCCAGGCCGTCTTTGGCAGCTGGATGAACGAGCGCGCCTGCATCTACCGCAAGCAGCATGGCATTTCTGACGAGCTCGGCACCGCCGTCAACGTGCAGGCTATGGCCTTTGGCAACAAGGGGGAGACCTCTGCGACCGGCGTCGCTTTTACGCGCAACCCGGCCGACGGCACCAAGGAGTTCTATGGTGACTTTTTGGTTAATGCCCAGGGCGAGGATGTCGTCGCCGGCATCCGCAACACCGAGCCCATCGCCGACCTCAAGAACACTCCGGGTCTCGAGTCTGCAGGTGAGGAACTCGAGCGCGTGTTCCTGACACTCGAGGATCATTACCGCGATATGTGCGATATCGAGTTCACCATCGAGCAGGGCAAGCTCTGGATGCTCCAGACCCGCGTGGGCAAGCGCACTGCCACCGCTGCCCTGCGCATCGCCATCGAAATGGTCGAGGAGGGCCTGATCACCCGCGAGGAGGCCGTGAGCCGCATCGACCCCGCGCAGCTCGACCAGCTCCTGCATCCGCAGTTCGACGCCTCCAAGAAGTACGAGGTTCTAGCCAGCGGTCTTAACGCCAGCCCTGGGGCCGCCGTGGGCGAGGTCGTGTTCTCGAGTGACGATGCCGTCGCGCGCCAACGAGGGTCATAAGGTCATTCTGGTTCGCTGGGAGACCAACCCCGATGACCTGAAGGGCATGGTCGCTGCCGAGGGTATCCTGACCAGCCACGGTGGCAAGACGAGCCATGCCGCCGTTATCGCTCGCGGTATGGGTACGCCCTGCGTCTGCGGCGTCGAGCGCTTCCATATCGACGCCGCCGAGAAGGTCGTGCGCATCGATGGCAGCGACCGCGTGCTGCATGGGGGCGATGTCATCTCCATCGACGGCACCCAGGGTATCGTCGTCGACGGCGCTGTCGATCTGGTTTCGGCCGAGCTCACCGGCGACCTGGACACCATCCTGTCCTGGGCCGACGAGATTCGCCTGGACGAGACCGTCGGCCACGCCAACCATGTGCGCGTCAACGCTGACAATCCCGAGGATGCCGAGCTCGCGCTCGAGTTTGGTGCCGAGGCTATTGGCCTGTGCCGCACCGAGCACATGTTCCTGGGCGACCGCAAGA
The DNA here is from genome assembly GCA_900556605.1 of uncultured Collinsella sp. Taxonomy (GTDB): domain Bacteria; phylum Actinomycetota; class Coriobacteriia; order Coriobacteriales; family Coriobacteriaceae; genus Collinsella. The sequence goes on from USPC01000002.1 coordinate 44,995, forward strand.
ACATCATCCAGAGCTTTATCTTGTCCGATGATGAGGCCGTGAAGCAGCAGGCCCTCGCCGACCTGCTCAAGGTTCAGACCGAGGACTTCCTGGCGATGTTCAAGACCATGTCCGGTCGCGATGTGGTCGTTCGCCTGCTCGATCCGCCGCTGCACGAGTTCCTGGATAATCCGCGTGAGCTCGAGGTCGCCATCACCAAGAAGGAAGCCGCTGACGCCAACGAGGAAGAGCTTGCCGCTCTGCGCACCCGTCTGCGTCGTATCGACGGCATGGTCGAGTCCAACCCGATGCTCGGCCTGCGCGGTGTGCGCCTGTCCGTCGTCTTTAGCGATCTGCCGCTCATGCAGGTTCGCGCAGTGGCCACGGCTGCTGCCCGCCTTATCAAGGAGGGCGTCGACCCGCGCCCCGAGATCATGGTTCCGCTCGTTTCCATTACGGCCGAGCACGTTCAGACTCGCGAGGTCATCGAGCGCGTGATCGCCGAGGTTTCCGCCGAGGAGGGCGTCGAGCTCAATATTCCCGTGGGCACGATGCTCGAGCTGCCGCGTGCCTGCATGGTTGCCGACGAGATCGCGCAGCACGCCGACTTCTTCTGCTTTGGCACCAACGACCTCACGCAGACGACCTTCGGCTTCTCTCGAGACGATGCCGAGGCCAAGTTCATCCCGCTGTACATGCACAAGAAGATTCTGAAGGACAACCCCTTCGAGACCATCGACTCGGCGGTACTGGAGCTGGTGCGCATGGCCGTCGAGAAGGGTCGGGCCACCAACCCCGACATGCACTTTGGCGTGTGCGGCGAGCACGGCGGCGACCCCAAGTCCATCAAGGGCCTGTTCAACGTGGCCGACGTTGACTACGTGTCCTGCTCGCCCTACCGCGTGCCCCTCGCACGCCTGGCTGCCGCCCAGGCCAAGCTCGAGGCGAAGCGCTCCGCCTAACGTTTTGGATTTAGACGCCTAGCGTAGCCCCCTTCATGCCGCCCGTCTCGTTCGCGAGGCGGGCGGTTATCATGTGCGGGTTTTGTCTTTTTGTCTGCGTAAAAAATTGTTCTTGCAGCAGAAACCCGCGCGTGTATACTCGAATACGTTTGTTCAACTACGTGCCGGCCAAGGTGGTACGGCACCTCTAGAAGAGTAAGGAATTGCACATGGATTACATCCGCGCAATCGAGCGTCAGCAGATCCGCGAGGACATTCCTCAGGTTCGCGTCGCCGACAACGTCAAGGTTCACTACCGCATTAAGGAAGGCGACCGCGAGCGCATCCAGGTCTTCCAGGGCGACGTCATCCGCATGGCCGGCGCCGGTGCCCGCGAGACCTTCACCGTCCGCAAGATGTCCTTCGGTGTCGGTGTTGAGCGTACCTTCCCGCTTCACAGCCCCAAGATCGCCAAGCTCGAGGTCGTTCGTCATGGTCGCGTCCGTCGTGCCAAGCTGTACTACCTCCGCGACAAGGTGGGCAAGGCTGCTCGCATCCCCGAGAAGCGCTAAGAAGATCGCAGCGTCTGTCCACTCGTTTGGACGTAAGGGTCACCTTCGGGTGGCCCTTCTTTTTATCTGATTTGCATGCAAGGAGGGCCTGGTATGGCCAATATGACGAGCTCGGTTTCGGCATCGCAGGTTGCCGGCGAGCTGGCGAGTGCCACGTTCGAGGAGATTCCCGCCCTCGTGGAGCATTATCGCGAGGATCCGCGCCAGCAGGTGATCAAGGCTTGTGAACGCGCCCTCAAACGCCATGCTAAGGAGCTTGCCGAGCGCGAGCGCGTCAACGGCATGTACGAGCTTATGCATGAGCTCGGCGGTGATGGCGTGGTCGTGGGCGTCGACGAGGTGGGCCGTGGCTCGGTAGCGGGGCCCTTGACCGTGTGTGCCGTGTGCCTTCCGATGGAGCCGCGCATCTGGGGCATCAACGATTCCAAAAAGCTCACGCCGGCGCGCCGCGAGCTGCTCTCGGTGAAGATTGCCGAGGTGGCGACCGCCATTGGCTTTTGCCATATCGCTCCTGCGGATATTGATGAGATGGGCATGGCCCGCGCCATTCGGGCCGCTGTCGTGGGCGCGGTTGCTGATACTGGGCTTGAGCCCGATTGCGTGCTTATGGACGGCAACCCTCTGGGTGCCGTGCCCCATGAGCGCGACGTGGTCAAGGGCGACGCCAAGATCGCCTGCATCGCCGCGGCGTCCATCATGGCCAAGGTCACGCGTGACGAGATGATGGTCGAGTACGACGCCGAGTACCCCGAGTACCATCTGGCCGAGTCGAAGGGCTATGCGAGCCCCGAGCACATCGAGGCCATTCGCAAACATGGACTTTGTCCGCTGCACCGCGTGAGCTTTTGCGGAAACTTTTTGCAGACTGAGCGCCTTTTCTAGGTCAATTGTGGAGACAGGGACCTCTGGGGGTTTTATAAACCTGCTGGTAGCGGGCCGTATGCAACACCATTGTTGCGTACGGCCCGTTTTTTGACGGCATTTGGTCAGCTTTTGGTTTGCTTCCGGTACTTACCCGCATGAAAGGTGCCCTCATCATCGGGGCAATGCAGTGTGCGGGAAAGGAGACCCCATGAGTGCCGCAAGCAAAAAGAGCAAGACGCAGCAGCTCAAGGAGCGTTGGGAAAACGGCGAGCTCGACTCCGGGGCGATGACGCCCGAGTTTATCAAGGGGCTCAGTCCCCGCGAGCTGGGCATGCTGGGCGAGCTGATCACCATCGACTACTTTAACGAGCGCGGCTACACCTTGATGGAGCAGGGCTATCGTTGCACCGAGGGCGAGGCCGATCTGGTGCTGCTCGATGAGCTCGACGATGTCGTGGTAATGGCCGAGGTCAAGACCAGACGCGTTGCACTGGATTGCAGCACGAGGGTCTTTCCGGAGGAGGCCGTGGACGCCCAAAAGCAACGCCGCTACCGCCGCATCGCAAGTTGTTATCTCATGGAGCACTATCCGCTCAAGGCAATCCGCTTCGATGCCGTGGGCGTCACCATTCGCGGCGGGCATATCGCCGAGATCGAGCACCAGTACAATGCGTTCGATTGGCAGGTGTCGTGATGGCGTTCGAAACTTTTGCCGTTCACGCAGCCTGTATCCGCGGCGTCGAGGCGATTCCCGTCACGGTCGAGGTTTCGCTTGCGGGCGGCATCCCGGGCATCCAGATGCTCGGCATCCCGAGTATGGAGGTCATGGAGTCGCGCGGGCGCATTCGCTGTGCGATGCGCTCTGCCGGATTCGAGATCCCGCGCTCGGGCATTACGGTCAATCTGGCACCGGGCGATATCCGAAAGACCGGTAGCGGTTTTGACCTGCCGATAGCCATTGCGGTGCTTGCGGCCGATGGGCAGATTCCACGCGACAATCTCGACCGCTGCCTCATTGCCGGCGAGCTCGGCTTGGATGGCACGGTGCTTCCCGTCAAGGGCGAAGTGGCGTTTCAGCTGCTGGCTCGCGACATGGGGCTGTCTTTTATCGCCGGCAGGTCCGACCAGCATGTTCCGCTCGCGGGGGTCGATTGCGGTTTTATCGATCATCTGTCGCAGCTTGCCCGCGGTATGGGCGAGGCAGCTCGGCATTATTTGGATTCCGAGGGCGTCGAGGCCTCCTTTGAGCCCGAGCTCGATTATGCCGACGTGTTGGGGCAGGAGGTCGCCAAGCGCGGCATGGCGCTTGCGGCGGCAGGGGAGCTGGGCTTGCTTATGATTGGGTCTCCGGGATCGGGCAAGACCATGCTTGCGCGCCGCATGACGGGTATCTTGCCTGAGCTTTCCGTCGAGGATCAGCAGGAGGCGCTTTGCATTCATTCGGTCTTGGGTGAGAACATCGATGGCCTGCTTGCGGGGCATCGGCCGTTTCGTAGTCCCCATCACAGCATTTCGACTGCGAGCCTTATTGGCGGAGGGCGCCCGGTGCATCCGGGCGAGATCAGCCTTGCCCATGGCGGCGTGCTCTTTTTGGACGAGCTTGCCGAGTTTCCCACCGGTGTGCTGCAGACGCTTCGTCAGCCTATCGAGCGCGGCTATGTCAGGATCGTGCGCGTCGACGGCGCCTTTACGTTTCCCTCGCGCTTTCAGCTGCTTGCGGCGAGCAATCCCTGTCCCTGCGGCTTTTTGGGCGATCGCGAGGTCCCGTGTCGCTGCTCGGCATCGATGGTCGAGCGCTATCGGTCCAAGTTGCGCGGTCCCTTGGCCGACCGCATCGACCTGATGATCGACGTGACCCGCCCTGATCCACAGGTGATTATCGAGGGCGCCGAGGGCATGTCGTCGGCCGAGCTGCGCGACTATGTTGTCCGCGGTAGGGCTTTTCGTGCCTGGCGCGAGACCCATATGGACGATCCGGACGCCGAGGCCGAGGCTGCCGAGCCCCGCTCTATCGATGGTGTTGTATCGACCTTCGCGCTTGATCAGGCGGCGGAAACGTGCGTACTTGGCCTGTCGAAGCGCACACATCTCACGGGGCGCGGCATCGTGCGTCTGGTGCGCATCGCGCGCACGATTGCCGATGTCGCTGAAAGTGAGCGGGTGACGCAAGATCATGTGCTCGAGGCCGCGATGTATCAGGGAAGGAGGGATCAGTGATGGGTGAGGTCCGCTACGAACTGCATCCCGGTGATGGCCTGTTTCCCGCTACTGTTCTGGAGCTTTCCGATGTGCCGCAGACGTTGTTCGTCCGTGGCGACCCGGAGGTGCTCTCGACGCCGGCGCTCTCGATTATCGGTGCGCGCAAGGCCTCGCCGTACGGCCTTGCCGTGGCAGAGCTGGCCGCGAAAGTTGCGGTCGAGGCGGGGGTGACGGTGGTCTCGGGCGGCGCGGTCGGCTGCGACCAGGCCTCGGGTTGGGCCGCGGTCAACGCCGGTGGCAGGCACGTCGTGGTGTTGGGTACGGGCGCCGACGTGGTCTACCCGCGCTCGAGTGCGGGGCTCATCGCGCGCACGATCGATACGGGCGGCGCGGTCGTGTCCATCTCGCCTTGGGGTATGGGGCCACGTAAGTTTGCCTTCCCGCGGCGTAACCGGGTGATTGCCGCGCTTTCGCAGGCGCTCTTCGTGTCGGAGGCTGGCATGCCTTCGGGCACGTTCTCGACGGCGGAGGCCGCCATGGACCTGGGGCGCGAGCTTCTTGCCGTGCCGGGTTCGATTTTGTCACCCGAGTCGCGCGGTACCAACTACCTCATTGCCAACGGGGCCTGCTGCATTATTGACGAGGAGTCAATCGAGATGGCCATCTCGCGAATCTACGGCACCCTGCGCTATTCGCGTCCTGATGCACCCGGTATCGCAGATCTGGACCCCACGCAGCAGGCCGTGATGCATGCGCTCATCGCCTCGCCGCTCAAGGTCGACGACATCGCGGCACTCGTCTCGCTCGATGCCGTCGGCGTGCTCAAACTTCTGGGTTCGCTCGAACTCGAGGGCCTCATCGAGCGCATGATGGATGGAAGGTATGCGCCCTCCAAGTTTGCCCTTCACGCCCAGACGCCCTTCGGTCACAATGGAAAACGTGTCAATTAGAAAGGTGTTTGCAGATGCTGTTTGATCAGGTGACGGTTATCGGTGGCGGTCTGGCGGGATCGGAATGCGCGATTCAGCTGGCAGATCGCGGGTTCGCCGTAAAGCTGTGCGAGATGCGCCCGCAGGTGAGCTCTCCTGCCCACCATACCGATCACTTGGCGGAGCTCGTCTGCTCCAATTCGTTTAAGTCGACCCGTCCCGATTCTGCCGCCGGTCTGCTGAAGGCCGAGCTCGGGCGTATGGGCTCGGTGCTGCTCGACTGCGCTCATCGTGCCGCTGTTCCCGCCGGCGGCGCCCTGGCGGTCGACCGTGTCAAGTTTTCCGAGCTTGTCGAGGCCGAGGTTGCCGCCCGCCCCAATATCGAGGTCGTTCACGGCGAGGTCACCCAGATCCCCGAGGGCCATGTGGTTATCGCTGCGGGCCCCTTGTGCTCGCCGGCATTGAGCGAGGAAGTCATGAAGCTTGTTGGTGGTGACGCCCTGGCTTTCTTTGACGCGGCCGCTCCGATTGTCGATGCCTCGACGCTCGATATGGACGTGCTGTTCTCGCAGTCGCGCTATGAGGAGCAGGGGAGTGGCGACTATCTCAATGCCCCGCTCAACAAGGAAGAGTACGAGGCCTTTATCGAGGCGCTCACCACGGCCGATCGTGTGGTTCTCAAGGACTTTGAGGGCGGGGACCTGTTCCAGGCCTGCCAGCCTGCCGAGGAGGTTGCGCGCACGGGCAAGGATGCCATCCGTTTTGGTGCCATGAAGCCCGTTGGACTCACCGACCCGCGCACCGGTTGTCGTCCCTGGGCGGCGATTCAGCTGCGTGCTGAGAACAAGGAAAAGACGGCCTATAACCTGGTTGGCTTCCAGACCAACCTGACCTTCGGCGAACAGAAGCGCGTCTTCCATATGGTTCCCGGACTGGAGAACGCCGAGTTCTTCCGCTACGGCGTCATGCACCGCAACACCTTTGTCGATGCGCCGCACGTGCTAGATAGCACCTTTGCCGTTCCCGGCACGAGCGTGCGCCTTGCCGGTCAGATTACTGGTACCGAGGGGTACATGGAGGCTGTGGCGACGGGTCTGCTCGCCGCGCTCAACACCTATGCCGAGGTCGCCGAGGGCGCTCCCGTCGAGCTGCCGCGCGTGGGTGCCCTGGGCGCGCTCGTGGGGTATGCGACCGATCCGGCTACGGTGGGTTACCAGCCCATGCACGTCAACTTTGGCCTCGTGCCGCCGCTCGAGGACGGTAAGCGTCGCAGCAAGCGCGATCGTTACCAGGCCTATGCGGATCGCGCCCTCAAGGCCTTGGACGCCTATCTGGAAACGCGCTCCGATCTGTTTGGAGGCGAGAGATCATAGTCTTTGACCTGTATGGTGCCGTCGACTCCTTCATTGCCTACATTGCACGCGTCGAAGGACTCGCCCCCAATACGGTAACCGCCTACGCCTCGCGCCTCGAGCGCTTCGCCGCGTGGTGCGACCGCGAGGGCATCGACGCTCGCGTCGCCGACGTACGGACCGTTCGCTCCTATTTGGCCGAGCTGTCGCGTGGCCAGGTGGCGGCTCGGACCCTTGCGGCACACCTGTCTGCTATTCGCTCGCTCTATCGGTGGATGGCTGCCGAGGGAATCGTTGAGGGCGATGCGGTCTCGGCGATATCCTCGCCCAAGCTGCCGCGCGATCTTCCCGGTGTGCTGACGACTCGGCAAGTCGAGTCGTTGCTCAAGACCCCCGACACCTCGACGCCTGCGGGGCTGCGTGATGCGGCGATGCTCGAGCTGCTCTATGCCTCCGGCGCGCGAATCTCGGAGCTCGCGTCGCTCAACGTGGAGTCTATTGGTTGGTCCGAGCGAACGCTGCGACTTTGGGGCAAGGGGAGCAAGGAGCGTATCGTGCCCCTCTATCGGCGCGCTCTCGAGGCGACTCGCCGCTATATTGAGGAGGGGAGGCCACATCTCCTTGTGCAGGCAAAGCGTGTCGATAGTGCGAACGGCGTGCATCCGCTGTTTATCTCGGCGCGCGGAAACCGCATGAGTGCCGCCATGCTCAGGAGGCGGTTCCATATGCTTGCGGCACTTGCCGGCATTCCTGCCGACATCGCCCCGCATGCGATGCGTCACACCTTTGCGACCGACCTGCTCGAGGGCGGCGCTGATCTGCGCTCGGTTCAGGAGCTGCTGGGGCATGCGAGCTTGTCCACGACGCAGATTTATACGCACCTCACGCCCGACCGACTCAAGCGCGCCGTGAGACAGGCACACCCCCGCGGCGAGTAGCAGAAGAGCCCCCCGCGCCGCACCGAGGTGTGTGGTTTTGATTGCGGGTTGGCAGGAAGAGGCAATCCTGCTATCATTCATCAGGTTGCTTCACGGCAACAGGTTTTTATCACGCACGCGCGGCTACTTCATACCGTGGTGCCCGGGCTTTGGTAGCACATGTTCGGGTTGGTTTTGGAGGATGACCCCGCGCGGAGGCAAACCACAGGAGGTTTAACATGGCTACCAAGATTAATATCCGCACCCTGCTCGAGGCCGGCTGCCACTTCGGTCACCAGACCCGTCGCTGGAACCCCAAGATGAAGCCGTTCATCTTCGGTGAGCGCAACGGCATCTACATCCTCGACCTCAAGCAGACCATCCTTGACGCCGACCAGGCCTACACCTTCGTCAAGAACGTCGCCAAGGGCGGCAACGTTCTGTTCGTCGGTACCAAGAAGCAGGCTCAGGAGGCCGTCAAGAACGCCGCTGAGCGCGCCAACATGCCTTACATCAACCAGCGTTGGCTCGGCGGTATGCTGACCAACTTCGTCACCATCCGCTCCCGCATCAACCGCATGGAGGAGCTCGAGGCCATGGTCGAGGACGGCCGCATGGCAGTGCTGCCCAAGAAGGAGCAGGCTGTGCTCGGTAAGGAGCTCGCTAAGCTCCAGACCAACCTCGGTGGCGCCCGCGACATGAAGGGTCTGCCCCAGGCTCTCTTCGTCATCGACACCAAGCGCGAGGAGAACGCCATCAAGGAGGCCCAGCGCCTGAACATCCCCGTCGTCGCTCTGATCGACACCAACTCCGATCCCGACGAGGTCGAGTACGGCATCCCCTGCAACGATGACGCCATCTCCGCTGTCACCCTTATGTGCGAGCTCATGGCCGACGCCTGCCTCGCTGGCTCCGGCAAGGAGCAGGTCTCCGAGGCCGAGATGGCCGCCGAGCCCAAGGCCGAGTAAATCAGTCCTATTTAAGTCTTTTTCATCTCTTTGAAAGGAACCACAATGGCCCAGATTACTGCCGCTATGGTCAAGCAGCTCCGCGAGATGACCGACTCCCCGATGATGGAGTGCAAGAAGGCTCTCGTCGAGGCTGACGGCGACATGGACGTCGCTGTTGACGTTCTGCGCAAGAACGGCCTCGCCAAGGCTGCCAAGAAGGCTGGCCGTGAGACCAACGAGGGCGCTGTCGCCGCGTTCGTCTCCGAGGACGGCAAGTCCGGCGCTCTGCTCGAGCTCTCCTGCGAGACCGACTTCGTCGGCTCCAACGCCAAGTTCACCGGCTTTGCTTCTAAGGTCGCCGAGGTTGTCGCTACCACCGAGCCGGCCGATGTCGATGCTCTGCTCGAGAAGCCGATGGGCGAGGAGACCGTTTCCTCTGAGCTCACCGAGATGATTCACATCATGGGCGAGAACATGAAGATCGCTCGTTTCTCCGCCCGCAAGGTCGAGAACGGCGCTCTCGCTTCTTACATCCACATGGGTGGTAAGATCGGCGTCCTCGTCGAGTTCGCTTTCGAGAAGGCCGAGACCGCTCAGGCTGAGTCCTTCAAGACCTTCGCTCACGATGTTGCCCTTCAGGTTGCCGCCGTCGCCCCGATCTGCGCTACCCGCGATCAGGTTCCGGTCGAGACCGTCGAGCATGAGAAGGAGATCTACATGGCTCAGGCTGCCGAGTCCGGCAAGCCCGAGGCCATTCAGGAGAAGATGGCTGTTGGCCGTCTGGAGAAGTTCTACAAGCAGTCCGTGCTCACCGAGCAGGAGTTCATCAAGGACAGCTCCCTCACCATCAAGAAGTACGCTGAGCAGGTCTCCAAGGAGCTCAGCGATACCATTACCGTCGTTGCCTTCGACCGTCTGGTCCGTGGCGAGTAAATAAGCTCTTGTAGCTGGTAATGAGCAGGCTGTGGGTTTTACTCACAGCCTGCTTTTTCATGGCTCTTATCAGAGCCTTTGCTATCATATTGAGAGTCTAATTAAAGGAGGATCGCTTTGTCCGACATCCGATATAAACGCGTGCTTCTGAAGCTTTCCGGCGAAGCACTGATGGGCGACGGCCAATATGGTATCGACCCCAAGATTACCGACCATCTTGCCAAGCAGGTCAAGGAGCTGCTCGCCGTTGGCCATGAGGTCGGCGTTGTTGTCGGCGGCGGCAACATTTTCCGCGGCATGGCCGGCGCTGCTGGTGGCATGGAGCGCGCCCAGGCCGACTACATGGGCATGCTGGCAACCGTTATGAACGCGCTTGCCCTGCAGGATGCCTTTGAGCACAACGATGTTCCCTGCCGCGTGATGAGCGCTATCCAGATGAACGAGATCTGCGAGCCCTATATTCGCCGTCGCGCCATCAACCACCTTTCCAAGGGTAATGTCGTTATTTTTGCCGCCGGTTCGGGCAATCCGTACTTTACGACCGACACCGCCGCGGCTCTTCGTGCCTGCGAGATCGGTGCCGAGATTCTGATTAAGGCCACCAAGGTTGACGGCATCTACGACAAGGACCCTGTCAAGTGTTCCGATGCCGTCCGTTTTGACAAGATTACCTATCACGAGGTTCTCGTCCGCGGTCTGCAGGTTATGGATTCCACGGCCACGGCGCTGTGCCAGGATAACCGTATGCCGATTTTGGTCCTCAACATCGATGGCGAGGACACCGTCAAACGCGCGCTTTCGGGTGAGCCCGTCGGCACGCTCGTCTATCAGGAGGATTAAGCATGGCAGAGAACATCACCGCCCACATGGACAAGTCGCTCGAGTCCCTCAAGCACAACTTCTCCAAGGTTCGCACGGGTCGCGCCAACGCTAACATTCTGTCCGACATTTCGGTCGATTACTACGGTGTTCCCACGCCGGTTACCCAGGTTGCCGCCGTTAAGACCCCCGAGGCTCACATGCTGCTTATCGAGCCCTGGGACAAGGCGCTCGTCAACGCAATCGTGAAGGCTATCAGCGCTTCCGATCTGGGCATTACTCCCAACTCTGACGGTACCGTCGTGCGCCTGCCGTTCCCGGCTCCCACCGAGGAGCGTCGTCGCGAGCTCGTCAAGGAGTGTCGCGAGTATGCCGAGCAGGCCAAGGTCTCCATTCGCAACATCCGTCGCGACTTTAACAACAAGCTCGAGCGCGACGAAGAGCTTACCGAGGACGATGTCCGTCGCGAGCAGGCCAAGGTCCAGAAGTATACCGATGAGTATGTTGCCAAGGTTGAGGAGCTTCTGAAGGAAAAAGAAGCCGAGGTCATGGAGATCTAAGGTGCAATACGACGAGCATAAACTGGTCGAGTACTTTGCCGACGCCCCTGCGGGCGTCGGTTTTTCCGACCTTGACCTCAATAACATTCCGCACCATATCTCGTGCATCATGGACGGCAACGGTCGTTGGGCCACGTCGCGCGGTCTTGCACGCACCGAGGGCCACAAGGCGGGTATCGTCTCGCTGCGCGAGATCATTACCGCCTGCGTGCGCCTGGGCGTCGACGTGCTTTCGGCCTATGCGTTTTCTACCGAAAACTGGAACCGCCCGCAGCATGAGGTCAACGTCTTGATGCACCTGTTTGCCAAGACGTTCATCGACGAGTTGCCGCTTCTGAAGCGCGAAAACGTGCGCGTTGTCTTTTTGGGTGATATTTCCGCGCTGCCCAAGAAGACCCGCGACGTTTTTGAACGCGGTCTTGCCGAGTGCGCCGATCACACCGGTATGACGCTGGCGCTTGCTGTCAACTACGGCGCGCGTGCCGAGATTACCCGCGCTGTCCGTCAGATCGCGCTCGACGTTGCCGCCGGTAAGATTGATCCTGCCGCAATTGATGACGACATGGTGGCTTCTCACCTTTATACCGCCGGTCTTCCCGATCCTGAGCTTGTGATTCGCACCTCTGGTGAGCTGCGCCTTTCGAACTATCTACTGTGGCAGGTAGCTTATTCCGAGTTCTACGTCACCGATACCTATTGGCCCGACTTTGATCGTTGGGGCCTTGTCGACGCCATTTTGGCCTATCAGGGCCGTGACCGTAGGTTTGGTGGTCTGAGCAAGACCGAGGAGGCTTAATCGTGTCCGATCGTCCCAAGGCAATTGCTCCCAAGACATCTGAGCGCAAGGCTGTCGCTGCGGGAGCGCCCGCAGCGAAGAATGGCACCGGTTCGTGGCTTGCCGGCTTTATCACCCGTGCCGCCGCCGGTATCGTCTATGCCGTTGTCTTTATCCTGTGCCTGGTTTTGGGTATTGTGCCCACGGCCATCTTTGTTTCTGTCATGAGCGGCCTGTGCTGCTTTGAGTATTTCCGCATGACGAAGCTCGATGGCAAGGTGGCCAACAAGCGCCTGGGTATCGCTGCCGCCGTGCTCTTTCCGCTCTCGGCGCTGGGCGACTCGCTGCTGTTGAATGCGCTGCTTTTTGCATTGATGCTTGCGGTGGGCATTTGGTATGTCTGTTCGTCGCGTACCCGCATATCCGATGTGGCTGTGACACTCATGGGTCCCATCTACACCGGTTTTATGCTGTCGGCCATCGTGCTGCTGCGCGATGCCGTGCCCGGTTTTGCCGGCGCCCTGCTTTCGGTGGGTGTTTGCGCGTCTCTCTGGGTCTCCGATTCGTTTGCCTACATCGTGGGCAGCCGTATCGGCAAGCACAAGATGGTCCCCAAGATCTCTCCCAAAAAGAGCTGGGAGGGCTTTGTCGGCGGCATCTTGGGCTCGGTTCTTATCTGGCTTATTTTGTGGGCGACGCATTTCTATAAGCTGAGCTTGCCCTATGCGCTGCTTTGCGGCGTGGTTGTGTCCATCTTGGGCGTTATCGGTGACCTCATCGAGTCACGCATCAAGCGTGGCGTGGGCGTCAAGGATTCTGGCAACCTTATTCCGGGCCATGGCGGCATGCTCGATCGAAGTGACTCGCTTATCTTTGGCTGCATTACCGCGCAGCTGCTTTTGATGATCGGAGGCGTGCTGTAATGTCATTCCAGACGACGTATGGCCCCGATGGACGCCTTCGCGTTGCCATTCTGGGCTGTACGGGCTCTATCGGCACGCAGGCACTCGATGTATGCCGTCAGCATGCCGATCGACTGCAGGTGACGGCACTGTCCGTTAACTCCAGCACCTCGGAGCTCGTTGCCGCCGCCCGCGAGTTTTCGGTCCCGGCCGTTGCCGTGGCCGATGTCGCTCATGGCGATGACGCCGTGCTGCAGGAGTTGCCCGAGGGAACGAAGCTCGGCGTTGGCGCGCAGGCGGTTTGCGAGCTCGCGCGTCGCGACGATGTCGACTGCGTGCTCGTTGCTATTGTGGGCGCCGCCGGTCTCGAGGCGAGCCATGCGGCCTTGACCTCGAATAAGCGCCTTGCCCTTGCCAACAAGGAGTCCCTCGTCGTCGGTGGCGACTTGCTTATGCCGTTGGCGCAACCGGGCCAGCTTATTCCAGTCGACTCTGAGCACTCCGCCATCTACCAGTGCTATCTGGGGGAGAACCCACGCGAGGCTCATTGTATTTGGCTCACCTGCTCGGGCGGTCCGTTCTTTGGCCGCACGCGCGACGAGCTCAATCGCGTGACACGCGCCGATGCGCTGGCACATCCCACGTGGGCCATGGGCGCTAAGATCACGATTGACTCCGCCACCCTTATGAACAAGGGTCTGGAGCGTATCGAGGCGATGCATCTGTTCGGTTGCGACCTCGACTTTATCAACGTGGTCGTTCAGCGTCAGTCAAAGATTCATTCTATGGTCGAGTTTGCCGACGGCTCCGTGATGGCGCATCTCGGTGCGTCCGATATGCGCATTCCCATCCAGTTTGCTTTTTCGTATCCCGAGCGTTGGGATACTCCGGCGCCTCGAATCGATTTTCGTGAGTTGGGGCAGCTTACCTTCGATGCGGCCGACATGGAGACGTTCCGTTGCCTTGCGCTGGCCGAGCGTGCCGGCAAGACGGGCGGCACCATGCCGTGCGTGCTGAATGCCGCCAACGAAGTTGCCGTCGATGCCTTCCTGCACGATGCCTGCACCTTTACCGATATCGATCGCATCGTTGAGTCCTGCATGGATGCGCACGATCCGCAGGCGGTTGCATCGTTTGAGCAGCTTCGCGATATCGATACATGGGCTCGCGCCAAGGCCGCCGAGGTGCTCGCTGCAACCCGCTCTTAATCGTAAGGATTGCTTTTCGTTTTATGGATACTGTTCTGAGCGTTCTCTCCTCGGTCTTTTGGGGTCTTTTGATGCTATCCGTCCTCGTGTTTCTGCACGAGGGCGGCCACTTTTTAGCGGCCCGTGCGTGCGGCGTGCGCGTCACCGAGTTTTTCTTGGGCCTACCGTGCCGCTTTGACATTCATCGTACGTCGCGTCGCATCGGTACCAAGTTTGGCGTGACGCCGCTGCTGCTGGGTGGCTATGCCGCTATCTGCGGTATGGACCCGACCGATGTCTCGTGCGCCGACCGTGTGCTTGCGGCGATCTATCGTCATGGTCGCGTTTCGGTTGCAGACCTTTCCGTCGAGCTGGAGCTGCCCGAGGAGGATGTTCTCGAAGCTTGTGCCTTGCTTTTGGGCTGGGGTTCCATTGCACCTTGGTACGAGGAAAGGGAGAAGCCTTCACCCAGCTATTATCCGGTTAGGTACCAGACGCTGCCGCGCGATGCTGCAGGATATACCACCTTTGACGGCCGTAAATTCGATCGAGAGCATGCGACTGCAGAGGGCGACGTGTGGGAGTTGCCGGTCACTGCTTCGGAGTTTCTTGAGCAGGAGCGCTCGCATACCTATCTGGGCCAGGGTTTTCTCAAGCGTGCCTTTATGCTGCTCGCGGGCATTCTCGTCAATATCCTGACGGGTTTTTTGCTGCTTATGAGTATCTACTCTATCGCCGGCGTATCGGTGCCGGTCGATAGCAATGTGATCGGTCAGGTCGAAGAAGGCTCGATAGCCGCCAAGGCGGGCATCGAGGCCGGCGACACGATTCTTAGTGTCGATGGCGTGTCGTGCTCTTCCTGGATGGACGTGTACGATGCGATCGGAGCGGCCGCTGGCAAGGACGATATCGCCATTGAGTATCAGCACGACGGCAAGAAATTTACGACCTCGGTCGCGCTCAAGGAGGACGAGCGTTTGGGCGTTTATGCCTCCACGCAAGTGGTCCATTTGGACCCCATTACGTCGGCGCGGCTGTCGTTCTCCTATGTTCAACAGACTGCTGAGGGCGTGATGCGCCTGCTGCAGCCGCAGCATACGATGGAGATACTCGATCAGTCCTCCTCGATTGTGGGCATCAGCGTCATGTCTTCTCAGGCGGCTGCCGCCGGCCCCGCGACATTCTTGACGTTTGCTGCGCTCATCTCGTTTTCGCTGGGCTTTATGAACCTGCTGCCTATTCCGCCGCTCGACGGGGGAAAGCTGGTTATCGAGATCATTCAAAAGGTCGCCGGTCGCGAGCTGCCGCTGAAGGTGCAGACGATCGTCAGCTATGTCGGCATCGTGCTCTTTGCGCTGCTGTTTGTCTATATGCTTCGTTCCGACGTCCTTCGATTTATTTTGTAGGGGAGTGTTTGGATTGTCTTTGTCCCATCCTTTGCCGCGCGAGCTGACGCGCCCCGTGCATGTGGGCGGCGTTCAGATCGGTGGCGGCGCTCCGGTGGTGGTTCAGTCCATGACCTGCACCGATACCGCCGACGCCCAGGCAACGCTTGCGCAAGTGCGTGCGCTTGCCCAGGCGGGTTGTGATGTTGTGCGCGTGAGCGTGCCCACTGAGGCTGCGCTCGAGGGCTTTCGCACGATTTGTGCGGAGTCTCCGGTGCCGATCGTTGCTGATATCCACTTTAACCATAAGCTCGCCATTGGTGCCGTGGAGGCCGGTGCCGCTAAGCTCCGCATCAATCCCGGCAACATTGGCGATTGGGCTAAGGTCGATGCCGTGATCGATGCCGCGGGCGCCGCTGGGTGCGCGATTCGCATTGGCGTGAACGCCGGCTCGCTTGAGCAGGATATCGCCGAGCGCGATGACCTTACGCAGCCCGAAAAGCTTGTGATGTCGAGCGAGCGTTTCGTCAAACATTTTGAGGATCGCGGCTTTACCAATATCGTGCTTTCCGCCAAAGCTCATAGCGTGTCCACGACGCTTGACACCTATCGTGCCCTGTCGCGCGAAATCCCCCATGTTCCGCTTCATTTGGGCGTGACTGAGGCCGGAACCAAGCTCCAGGGCACCATTAAGAGCTCTGTGGGCCTGGGAATTTTGCTTTCCGAGGGCATTGGCGACACCATGCGCGTCTCGCTCACGGCCGATCCGGTCGAGGAACCGCCGGTCGCCTGGGGTATTCTGCAGTCGCTCGGCCTTCGCCGCCGTGGTCCCGAGATCGTCTCGTGCCCCACGTGCGCTCGCTGCCAGGTTAACCTCATTCCTATCGCCGAGGAGGTCACCGAGCGGCTTAAGAACTACTCCGCGCCGCTTTCGATTGCCGTGATGGGCTGTGCAGTCAATGGCCCCGGCGAGGCCTCTGACGCCGACTTGGGTGTTGCCTGCGGACGAGGTCAGGGCCTGCTCTTTTCGCACGGCCAGATCATTGGTAAAGTAGCTGAGGACCAAATTGTCGACGCGCTAATGGCCGAGGTCGACAAGCTTATTGAGGAGAAATAAATGACTCGAGCAATGTATATGTCTAAGCTTTATGCTCCGACGCTCAAAGAGGATCCGGCCGACGCCGAGCTTGCGAGCCATCGCCTGCTGCTTCGTGCCGGCATGATTCGCAAGGAGGCCGCCGGTCTCTATTCCTATCTGCCGCTCGCATGGCGCTCGATTCGTAAGATCGAGAACATCGTGCGCGACGAGATGGACGCCGCCGGCGCCCAGGAGCTTATGATGCCTATCATGGTCGACGCCGAGTTGTGGCGTGAGTCCGGCCGCATCGACGCCTATGGCAAGGAGCTTGTGCGCTTTGACGACCGTCATGGTCGCGAGTTCGTCCTGGGCCCCACGCACGAGGAGACCGTCACGGCCCTGGTGCGCAACGAGCTGCGCTCCTATAAGCAGCTGCCCGTCAACCTGTACCACATTCAGGACAAGTTCCGCGACGAGTTCCGTCCCCGCTTTGGCCTGATGCGCGGCCGCGAGTTCATCATGAAGGACGCCTACAGCTTCTCCGCCACGCAGGAGAGCCTGCAGGAGGAGTACGACAAGATGAAGCAGGCGTACGCCAATATCTGCGAGCGTTGCAACATCAAGGCTCTGCCCGTTGTTGCCGACTCTGGTGAGATCGGTGGCGATACCTCCGTCGAGTACATGGCTTTGGCCGACGCCGGCGAGGCTTCGCTCGTCTACTGCGACGATTGCGGCTTCGCTGCCGATGACGAGGCTGCAAGCACCAAGGTCGTCGTGACCGAGGGTCCTGGCGACGGTACGCTTACCAAGGTCGAGACTCCGGGCATGGGCACCATCGAGGCCGTTGCAAAGTTCTTCGGCTTCCCCGAGAACGGCACGCGCAAGTCGCTGGCACTCATCGACGCCGAGGGCAAGCCGGTTGTGGCCATTGTTCCGGGCGATCACGAGCTCAACGATTGCAAGGCCGAGCATGTCTTTGGCAAGGGCTATCGCATGATGACCGACGAGGAGCTTCAGGCGAACGGTCTGCATAAGGGCTTTATCGGACCGGTTAACCTGCCCGAGGGCATTCGTCTGGTGTGTGACGAGAGCCTGCGCGAGTCCAAGCAGTGGGCCTGCGGTGCCAATGAGGTCGACTATCACTTTACCGGTGCCTGCCCCGAGCGCGACTTTACCGTCGATGAGTGGGCCGACCTGGTTACCGTTGTCGCCGGCGATCCCTGCCCGCACTGCGGCAAGCCGCTCTCCGCTGCCCGCGGCATCGAGGTCTCTCAGGTCTTCCAGCTGGGCACCAAGTATTCCGAGGCCATGGGTGCCACCTTTATGGACGAGGACGGCAAGGAGAAGCCGCTCATCATGGGTTGCTATGGCGTGGGCGTGTCCCGCTCGCTCGCTGCGGTCGTTGAGCAGCACAACGACGAGCATGGCATTGTCTGGCCGGTGTCCGTTGCCCCGTACGAGGTCGCGGTGATTCCGCTCGATCCCAAGAAGAAGGAGTGCGCTACCGTCTGCGAGCAGATCGTTGATGGCCTTTGCGCCGAGGGTATCGAGGCCGTCGTCGACGATCGCGATGAGCGTCCTGGCTTTAAGTTTGCCGATAACGACCTCATGGGCTTCCCGTATCAGGTGGTGCTCGGCAAGCGTGGTCTTAAGAACGGCACCGTCGAGCTCAAGGACCGTGCCACGGGCGAGCGCGAGGACGTGGCGATCGACGAGATCGTCGCCAAGGTTGTCGAGCTTGTTAAGGCAGCCCGCCGTTAATCGAAGATTTCGCTTGTAGTTCGATATGTGGGACGGCCCCGCATTTCTCCAGATCGGGGAGATGCGGGGCCGTCCTTTTATCTTGCAGCATTCTCAATATCTAAAAGGAAAACCCCACAGCCCATATGAGCTGCGGGGTTTTCTTTGTGCCTCCGATGCGAAATAAATCGCTCAGATATTACTGATAATCGACGACGTCGATCCAGTTCTTCAGGAACTCATCGTTCACGTTGCGCTTACGAGCGAGCTCGGAAGCGGCGACGATGCTCGTCCACTGACGCACGACCTGCATGGGCATGTCGGCGCGGTCGCAGTAGAGCTCCAGGTAGGCCTCGGCCTGGTCCTTGCTGTTGAGGGCAAAGAGCAGGTAGGTGGTGGCAACGTCGGCAGCAGGGGAGCCCTGGGTAGCGTGTGCCCAGTCGCACACATAGAGCTGGCCGTCGTCGCCGACGATGACGTTGGAGGGGTTGAAGTCGCCGTGGCAGACCTTGAACTCCTTGGTCATGCCGTCCAGACGCTCCTGAAGGTTGTAGCGCGTGGTGGCATTGAGCTGATCAAGGCTGTCGATCATGCGGGCGAACTTGTCGCGCTGACGGTTAAGCAGCGGGGAGGTGTAGCCGTGGATCTCGATCTGGAGGTCGACGAACATCTCGAGGTACTCACCAAAGCGCTGGGGCTCGGCAGTCATCTTCTCGGCAAGGGTAGTGCCCGGAACCTTCTCGGTCACGAGCGCCCAGCCGTTGGCGTTCTCGAGCTGGGAAACCTCGAGAGCCTTGGGGCTGCGGATGCCGCACTCATTGATGCGGGCAAGATTCAAAGCCTCGTTGAACACGTCGGAGACGGGCTTGTTCTCGTTAAAGACCTTGACGATCTTGTCGCCCAGGTCGTAAACGACCTTGTTGCCACGGCGGACGAGCTCGGTCTTGGAATCGGGTAGCAGCATGGTTGCATCCTTTCAACGATGCGATAGAAGCGACGGCGGGGGTGTGTGAAACACCCGTGCACCCCCGCCGTTAAAAACCGTGCTAAAACTAGCAGACGGCGTAGTCCTGAGGCTCGCGGCCGTAGTAGGCGTCAAGGTAGAGCTCCTTGATCTCGCTCATCAGCGGGTAACGGGGGTTAGCGCCGGTGCACTGGTCGTTGAATGCCTGCTCGGTCATCTCGTCGAGGGTGTCGAGGAAGTACTTCTCGTCAACGCCGTACTCAGCGATGGTGTGCTTGACACCGATGAAGTCGCAGAGCTCGGTGAGCTTGGTGATGAAGTTCTCGAAGACCTCACGGTCGTCCTTGCCGTCGATGCCGCAGTAACGAGCCATCTCGGCGTAGTTGTGCAGCGCGTTGGGGTAAGGATACTGAGAGAAGGTTCCCATCTTGACAGGAGCCTCGGCGGCGTTGTAACGCATGACGCGGGTCAGGATGACAGCGTTTGCGAGGCCGTGGGGCAGATGGTGGAAAGCGCCGAGCTTGTGGGCCATGGAGTGGTTGAGGCCCAGGAAGGCGTTACCGAATGCCATACCGGCCATGCAGGATGCGTTGTGCATCTCCTCGCGAGCGTGCGGATCCTTGGCACCGTTGGTGAAGGAGCTCGGGAGGTTCTCGAAGACGAGCTTTGCGGCGCGCTCGGAGAGGCCCTTGGTGTAATCGGAAGCCATGATGGAGACGTAGGACTCGATGGCGTGGGTCATGACGTCAATACCGGAAGCTGCGGTGAGGCCCTTCGGGGCGGTCATGCAGTTGTCAGCGTCGACGATTGCCATGTTGGGGAGCAGCGCGTAGTCGGCGAGCGGCCACTTGATGCCGGTCTCCTTGTCGGTGATGATGGCGAACGGCGTGCACTCGGAGCCAGTGCCCGAAGAGGTCGGGACGGCGACGAAGTAAGCCTTCTTGCCCATCTCGGGGAAGGTGAAGATACGCTTGCGGATGTCCATGAAGTCCATGGCCATGTCCTCGAAGTTCGCCTCGGGGTGCTCGTACATCATCCACATAATCTTGCCGGCGTCCATTGCGGAACCGCCGCCAACGGCGATGATGACATCCGGCTCGAAGAGCGTCATCTGCTTGGCGCCGCGACGTGCGCACTGCAGGGAGGGATCGGGCTCAACGTCGTAGAAGCAGTCGTGAGCGATGCCCATCTCATCGAGCTTGGCCTCGATGGCACGCGTGTTGCCATTCTTGAAGAGGAACTGGTCGGTAACGATGAAGGCGCGCTTCTTGCCCATTACGGTGCCGAGCTCGTCGAGTGCGACGGGCGTGCAGCCCTTCTTGAAGTAGACCTTCTCGGGTGCGCGGAACCACAGCATGTTCTCGCGGCGCTCTGCCACGGTCTTGACGTTGATCAAGTGCTTCACCCCAACGTTCTCGGAGACGGAGTTGCCACCCCAGGAGCCGCAGCCCAGGGTTAGAGACGGCTTCATGCCGAAGTTGTAGAGGTCACCGATGCCGCCGTGCGAGGACGGGGTGTTGATGACGATGCGGCAGGCCTTCATGACGTGCTGGAACTTAGCGATCTTCTCGCTCTGTGCCGGGTGCACGTAGAGAGAGGCGGTGTGGCCCGGGCCACCTGCGAGGACGAGGTGCTCTGCCTTGTCAACGGCCTCCTGGAAGTCCTTGGCGTGATACATAGCGAGGACCGGGGAGAGCTTCTCGTGGGAGAACTCTTCCTTCTCGGGATCGGTGGAGGTGACCTCGGCGATCAGGATCTTGGTCTTGGCGGGAACCTCGATGCCGGCGAGCTCGGCGATCTTGGCGGCAGCCATGCCGGGGATGCGGTGATCGAGAGCGCCGTTCTTGAACATGGCGGCACGCAGGGCCTCCATCTCGGCACCCTGCTTGACGAAGTAGCAGCCGCGCTTCTGGAACTCGGCCTTGACCTGGTCATAGATGGTGTCGATGACGGTCACGGACTGCTCGGAAGCGCAGATCATGCCGTTGTCGAAGGTCTTGGAGTGGATGATGGAGTTGACGGCGAGCTTGATGTCCGCGGTATCGTCGATGATGACCGGGGTGTTGCCGGCGCCGACGCCGAGTGCGGGCTTACCGGAGGAGTAAGCAGCCTTGACCATGCCCGGGCCACCGGTTGCGAGAATGATGTCGACGTCGCGCATGACCATGTTGGTCAGCTCGATGGACGGCTTGTCGACCCAGCCGATGATGCCCTCAGGAGCACCGGCCTTGACAGCTGCGTCGAGAACGAGCTTGGCGGCGGCGATGGTGCACTTGGCGGCTGCCGGGTGCGGGGAGATGATGATGGCGTTACGGGTCTTCAGGCAGATGAGCGTCTTGAAGATGGCCGTGGAGGTCGGGTTGGTGGTCGGGATGACAGCGCCAACGATACCGATCGGCTCGGCGACCTTGGTGATGCCGTAAGCGTCGTCGCGCTCGATGACACCGCAGGTCTTGGTGTTCTTGTAAGCGTTGTAGATGTACTCAGCGGCGTAGTGGTTCTTGATGACCTTGTCCTCGAGAACGCCACGGCCGGTCTCCTCGATGGCGAGCTTGGCCAAAGGAATACGAGCCTTGTTGGCGGCCATAGCAGCCTCGTAGAAGATCTTGTCTACCTGCTCCTGAGTGTACTCAGCGAATTTAGCCTGGGCCTCACGCATAGATTTGAGTTTGGCCTCAAGCGCCTCCACGTTGTCCACGATGGCGGGAGTAGTGTTTTCCGGTGACTTTTTCACCATTTGTGTCTCCTTGCGATCGGAGATTTACCCTACGCCTTGCATGATAGCAAGAAATTATTCGGTGAACGGTAAGATTCCCGTAAAAGGCACACTAAAACGCTTCAATAAACTGAAACGCTTTAACTAAAACTATCTACCTGCTGCATCGCCCCACTCATTGGGGACAGACTTACATGAGTGCTTTCACTCATTGGGGACAGACATCGATTTGCCATTTTGCCGTTCTTGACCTATTTTTGCCGCTCATTGGATATAAATAGGTCACAGGCTCAGCATTTCGCGTTCCTTCTTTCCTTTTAGGTGTTGCCTGTTCAGTTTTTGAAAGGAGAGATTATGCCCCGATGCGCCCGTGCCGTTTCGCTCACCGGCTATTACCACGTCTTTGACCGTGGTAACTCTAAACAGATTATTTTTGAAGATGACTCCGACCGCTATCGTTTCCTATCGGATATCTCGGACAGGTTTGCGCGCCATGAAGTGGCGGTTTTGGCTTGGTGCCTTATGGACAACCACTTTCATTTGATGGTTGATGATCCGTTCGACAATCTTTCAAAGGCGATGCAGTGCGCATTGACGGCATCTGCTAAGTATTTCAATGGGAAAACGGGGAGAACGGGGCATCTCTTTGATAATCGCTATTCGCGGGTCGCTGTTGAGTCGGACACGCAAGCGGTGCAACTGCTCGACTATATCCATCTCAATCCCGTGAAAGGTGCGCTCGACTCACTCGAGGCGTACCGCTGGTCAAGCTACAAGGCATATGAGCTGGGCTATGATCCCTTTGACATCTGTGATGCGGCCCCTATGCTCGATATTGTCGGAGGCTCCCGTTGCTATTGCGAGCATCTCAAGGAAGTTGCCGAGCGCATCTGGTCAGTGGAGGTTCTTCCACGCCGGTGGATCCCCGATGAGGAGGTCCTTTCCATTGCGCGCGAAGTGCTTCCGAGCATAGATCCTGCGATGCTCAAGGCCCTGCCACGCCCCGATCGCGATGCCTGTCTGCTGAGGCTCAGGCGGGCGCATCTCACGGTCAAGCAAATTGCCCGTATCACCGGCATCGGCGCCACAAGCGTGACCAAGGCCACTGCAGGCTGGAAGGAGGCTGCGTGAGGCTGGGCAGGACCTGATCATGGCGCCGCATGTGTACGTCATGTCTGTTCCCAATGCGTGAAAGCACTCATCTAAGTCTGTCCCCAATGAGCGCCCAATGAGCACAAAAAAGCGCCCTCCGTAGGGGAGGGCGCCTTTGGTAAGTTCTATGTGAACGCGAGGTCTTTGACCCGGAGAGTCCGAGGTACTTGTTGGTAAGACCTTATTTAGGAGCGCGCAACCTTGCCAGACTTGAGGCAGGTGGAGCAAACGTTCATCTTGCGACGGTGACCATCGACGACGACGTAGACGCGCTGGATGTTGGGGCGGAACTTACGGTTGGTGACGCGGTGAGAGTGGCTGATGGAGCGACCGGCAACGGGGTGCTTACCGCAAACTTCGCAAACTTTGGACATAACTGACCCTCCTTGGGCGACAAACGAACATGTCGCGTTAACAAACAAGCCTGAACTATAGCACAGAAGTCGCTCCCTGTGCGCAATCTACACAGAGATATTCCTCTTTCGGCGATAGTGCCCACGCCACGGCCCTGGACGTAGATCCGATTTGCGTGCAGCAGAGGGGATTATGCCAGCTCGTGCGTGTGTTTTCAAGCTCGTCCCACAAATATATATAGGTTTATGGAGCATTGGGCTCCGTTTACGGATTGCTCTGTATTTATGCTCGCAATTAAGCACGAGGTTGGCTACACTATCCCTTGACCATTAAAGGGGTACGAGATACCCACATGGAATTACATAGCTGCCAAAGAGCAGCCTTTCCTGTGGGTGTCTGGTCCGCTTTAAGCGGTCGGGCATCTATTTTTTTGACTGTGTCAGCAGTCAAGACATGTGAGGAAGGAGATCGATGGGCACGACTTCCCCCAAGGCGGTCATTATGGACGAGACCGCCGTCAATCGAGCGATGACTCGCATCGCGCACGAGATTCTCGAGCGCAACGAGGGCTGTGAAGACCTCGCTCTGGTTGGCATCGTCACGCGCGGCGACCTTCTGGCAAAGAAGCTCGCCGAGGAGATCAAGGAGATCGAGGGCGTCGAAGTTCCGCTCGGCAGCCTGGACATCAGCTTCTACCGCGATGACTACGCTACCAATTTCGCTCCCGCGATCCACGCTACCAACATTCCCTTCAGCGTCGACGGCAAGCGCGTCGTGCTGGTGGACGACATCCTGTATACGGGCCGTACCATCCGCGCCGCTCTCGACGCCGTCATGGACCTGGGCCGTCCGAGCCGCATTGAGTTGGCAGTCCTCGTTGACCGCGGCCACCGCGAGCTCCCCATCTCGCCGGACTTTGTCGGCAAGAACGTTCCCTCGTCGCATGAGGAGAACGTGCATCTATATATGAAGGAAGTCGACGGCTACACCGCCGTCGAGATCAACGACGTCGCGCCGGGCTCCCACGTGGGTTCTGCGCCGCTGGGAGGTGAGTAGTACCGTGGCGTTCAACCATAAGCACCTGATCGACATTACCGAGTACTCCGAAGAGGATATCAAGCTCATCCTCGAGACCGCCAAGGCGTTCTCCGAGGTCAACGAGCGTGCGATCAAGAAGGTCCCCACGCTCAAGGGCAAGACCATCGTCAACATGTTCAACGAGCCCTCGACGCGCACCCGCAGCTCCTTCGAGCTCGCCGAGAAGCGTCTTTCGGCCGACAGCCTTAACTTTGGCGGCTCCTCGACCTCTACGGTCAAGGGCGAGAGCCTCGTCGACACCGTCGAGACCCTCAACGCCTATAAGATCGACTGCATCGTCGTTCGCGATAAGCACGCCGGCGCTCCCTACATCGTCACGCAGAACTCGCCCGCGAGCGTCATCTGCGCCGGTGACGGCAAGCACAACCATCCCACGCAGGCCCTGCTCGACCTGTACACCATCTGGGAGCACAAGGGTGACTTCCACGGTCTGAAGGTCGCCGTCGTCGGCGATATCGCACACTCCCGCGTTTGCGGCTCGCTGATCCCCGCCCTTAAGATCATGGGCTGCGAGACCTACGCCGTCGCCCCCGGCACGCTGCTGCCGCCGGCGCCCGAGGTCCTGGGCTGCGACCACGTGACGAGCGACCTCGATTCCGTCCTGCCCGAGCTGGACGTCGTTTATATGCTGCGCGTGCAGCAGGAGCGCCTCGAGGGTGCCCCGTTCCCGACCATTCGCGAGTACCACAAGCTCTTCGGCCTGACCAAGGACCGCGAGAAGCTCATGAAGCCCGATGCGATCATCTGCCACCCGGGCCCCATCAACCGCGGCGTCGAGTTCGACTCCTATATGGCCGACCACCCGCAACGCTCCGTCATCCTGGAGCAGGTCTACGCCGGTATCTGCGTGCGTATGGCTATCCTGTATCTGCTGCTTGGAGGTGCCGATAATGGCCTTGCTTCTTAAGAATGCCCACGTCGTCGACCCGTCCGTCGAGCTTGACGGTGTCGTTGACGTCCTGATTGACGGCGACAAGATCGCCGAGGTCGGCGAGAATCTCGCCGTCGAGGGAGCCGAGGTCCGCGACCTTTCCGGCAAGTACCTCGTCCCCGGCCTGGTGGATATGCACGTTCACCTTCGCGAGCCCGGCTACGAGGTCAAAGAGGACATCGAGAGCGGCACCCGCGCAGCTGCCAAGGGCGGCTTTACCGGCGTGTGCGCCATGCCCAACACCGATCCCGTTACCGATAACGGCACCGTCGTGGAGTTCGTCAAGTCCCGCGCTGCCGAGGTCGGTCACTGCCGTGTCTATCCGTCGGGCGCCATGACCCGCGGTCTTAAGGGCGAGGCCATGTCCGAGATGGGCGATATGGTCGCCCACGGCGCCGTCGCCTTCACTGACGACGGTCGCGGCGTGCAGGGCGCGGGCATGCTCCGTCGCTGCATGGACTACGGTAAGATGTTCGGCAAGGTCTTTATGAGCCACTGCCAGGACGAGGACCTGGTCGGCCACGGCCAGATCAACGAGGGTAAGGTCTCGACCCGTCTGGCTCTCGAGGGCTGGCCGGCTGCCGGCGAGGAGCTCCAGATCGCCCGCGACATCGAGATTGCCAAGCTGACCGGTGCCAAGCTGCACATCCAGCACATCTCCACCGCCCATGGCCTGGAGATCGTGCGTGCCGGCAAGGCCGCCGGCGTTCAGGTTACCTGCGAGGCCACCCCGCACCACATGTTCCTGACCGAGAACGACCTGGACGAGACCTACAACACCTCGCTCAAGGTCAACCCGCCGCTGCGCACCGACGAGGACGCCGAGGCTATCCGTCAGGGTGTCATCGACGGCACCGTCGACGTTATCGTTACCGATCACGCTCCCCACACCCCGTGGGAGAAGGCCCGCGAGTTCGAGCTTGCGCCCTTTGGCATGATCGGCCTCGAGACCTCGCTGTCGCTCGTGCTCACCGAGCTGGTCAACACGGGCAAGATGGGCGTGGGCCGCATGGTCGAGCTCATGGCCATCAAGCCGCGTGAGATCCTGGGCCTCGATCAGGTTCAGGTCAAGGCCGGCTCCGTTGCCGACCTGACCGTGTTCGATCCCGCTGCCACCTGGACGGTCGGCGAGGACGGTTACGAGTCGCGTGCCGAGAACTCCGGTTTTGCCGGTCGCACGCTCACCGGTCGTGCCACCGATGTGTTTGTCGGCGGCAAGCAGACGCTCGCCGACGGCTGCATCTGCTAGCATAGCCTTATCGTTTTTGTGCGCGGTGCCCTTGCGGTGCCGCGCTTTCTGTTCGTTTTGACCATGCAACCGCATGGGGGATTGGAGCGTCTATGCCCACACCTTCCACTGCACGCATGCACGACTTCGAGGTCGTATCGAACCAGGAGATCGCCGACGGCATCTTCTCGCTCGTCATCTCGGCCCCCAAGCTTGCAAGTGTGCTCAAGCCCGGTCAGTTTGTGAACATTGCCGTGCCCGGCGATGCGTCCTCGCTGCTTCGCGTGCCCCTGAGCTACTACCGCGCCGACGCCGAGGCCGGCACCGTCGAGCTGTGGTACGCCGTCGTGGGCGACGACACCCGTCGCCTGTCGCAGATGGCCCCCGGTTCCACCTCTAATCTGCTGGGCCCTGGCGGCCGCGGCTGGCTTGTTCCCGAGGGCGCCAGGAAGGCGCTGCTCGTGGCGGGTGGCATCGGTGTTCCGCCCGTGCTGTGCCTTGCCGGCAAGCTTGCCGAGCAGGGCGTGGATGTCGACGTTTGCTTGGGCTTTGGCACCGCTTCCAAGGCCGTGGGTGTCGATGAGTTCCGCGCGCTGGGCGCTACAGTTAGCGTGTGCACCGATGATGGCACGCTGGGCACGCACGGTTTTTGCACCGACCCGGCAGCTGAGCTGCTCGGCGAGGGCGGCTACGACTACGTGGCCAGCTGCGGTCCCGCCGTCATGATGAAGAAGGTCGCCGCCGCTGCCGCCGAGGCCGGTGCGTACTGCGAGGTTTCGCTCGAGCGCATGATGAGCTGTGGCTTTGGTGCCTGCAACACCTGCAATGTCGAGACGGTCGACGGTATGAAGGGCGCCTGCATGTGCGGCCCCGTGTTCGATGCTTCCAAGGTGGTGGTCTTCTAGTGGGTACCGTGAACATGGCCGTCGACTTCGGCGGCGTCAAGATGCAGAACCCCATCAACACCGCAGCCGGTACCTTTGGCTACGGATGGCAGTTCCAGAACTTCTTTGATGTCTCCCAGCTGGGCGCCATCACCACCAAGGGTTGCGCTGCCGAGCCCTGGCCCGGCAACCCCGCGCCCCGCATGGCCGAGATTCCCGGCGGCATGATCAACTCCGTGGGCCTTCAGAACCCCGGCGTGGCCGCTTTTGCCCGCGAGTCCGGTCCGTGGCTCGAACAGCTGTCCAAGGACGGCTGTCAGGTCATCTGTCAGGTTGCCGGCCACTCCGTCGAGGAGTTTGTCCGCGCGCTCGAGATGTATGTCGAGCTGTGCCCCTGGGCTGCCGGCTACGAGATCAACGTGAGCTGCCCCAATATCGCCGCCGGCGGTGCCGCCATGGGTTCCTCGCCCGAGGGCGCCTCTGCCGTTATGGCTGCTTGCCGCAAGGTGACCGATAAGCCGCTGTTCGTAAAGATGGCTCCGGTCAACGTTGCCGAGATTGCCAAGGCTCTCGAGGCCGCTGGCGCCGACGGACTTTCGGTCATCAACTCCATCCAGGGCATGGCCATCGATGTTCATACCCGCAAGTCCCGCGTGGCCAAGCCCAAGGGTGGCCTTTCGGGCCCGCTGTGCCACCACATCGCCGTGCGCATGGTCTGGGAGGTCGCCCAGGCCGTCGATATCCCCATCAACGGTGTCGGCGGCGTCATGACGGGCGAAGATGCGGCCGAGTTTATCCTGGCTGGCGCCACCTGCGTATCGGTCGGTATGGCCAACTTTGTCGATCCGTGCGCCTCGATTAAGATCGCGCACGAGCTCGAGGCTTGGGCGGAGTCCCAGGGCGTAAAGGACATCAACGAGCTGGTAGGTGCTTTCGAATGCTAGAGACCGATGCCCGCGACCGCGTTATCGTCGCCCTCGACTGCGACCGTGAGCGTGCGCTCGAGCTCGCCCACGAGCTTTCGGGTCATGCCGCTTGGCTCAAGGTTGGTATGACGCTCTATTACGCCGAGGGTCCCGAGATCGTCAAGACGTTCAAGGACCTGGGCTTTAAGGTCTTCCTCGACCTCAAGTTCCATGACATTCCGCATCAGGTGCGCGGTGCCGCCCGTTCGGCCTCGCTTGCTGGTGCCGACCTGCTCTCGGTCCATGGTTTGGGTTCTGGTGCCATGCTCGCTGCGTGCCGTGAGGGTGCCGAGGAGGCGCGCGAGGACCGCGCCAAGCTCGTCGCCATCACCGTTCTCACGAGCATGAATCAGGATGCCTTGAGCGAGATCGGCGTCGATTCGCCCGTGGCCGAGGAGGCCGCCCGCCTGGCAAAGCTCGCTCAGGCCAGTGGCATCGATGGCATCGTGTGCTCGCCGATGGAGGCTCACGACATGCGTGAGCTGCTGGGTCCTGATGCCCTGATCGTGACTCCGGGCGTGCGTCCGGTGGGTGCCGCCCTTGGTGATCAGTCCCGCGTGGCGACGCCTTCCCAGGCTATCGAGCGCGGCGCAAGCCACATTGTGGTGGGCCGTCCCATCACCGGCGCCGACGATCCGGTTGCCGCCTTTGACGCCATCGTCGCCGAGCTGGTCGAAAACGTCGCGTAAAAGATTCCCCTAAGTCACCACTTTTGGGTCTCATTAGCACAAAATAGCCCCTGTGCCTGCGTAAACTTTCTCATCCTTTGTGTGGAATCGCAGGTCAGGGGCTTAACTTTGGGCGCAGTATATTGCACTTTTTGCGGGTATCGTCTAACCTATGGAACCGCGATTGGGCATTTTGTACGTTCTACGTGCTAAAATGCCAATTATTGAATCAGATATAACCCAACTATTTGGAGGTACGAATGGCACTCCCTCAGCTTACCGATGAGCAGCGTAAGCAGGCTCTTGAGAAGGCTGCTGCCGCACGTCACGCCCGCGCTGAGCTTCGCGAGCAGATCAAGAAGGGCGAGAAGTCCCTTGAGTCCGTGCTCAACTCCGATGACCCCATCGCTTCCCGCATGAAGGTTTCCACCCTCATCGAGTCTCTCCCCGGTTATGGCAAGGCCAAGGCCGCCAAGATCATGGAGGAGCTCGGTATCTCCGCTACCCGTCGCGTCCAGGGCCTCGGTGTCCGTCAGCGCGAGCAGCTCCTCGAGCAGCTGACCAAATAAGTGAGCGCTCAGGATTCCAAGCTCTTTGTGATTTCTGGACCGTCAGGCGCGGGCAAGGGCACGCTCGTCACTCGTGTGCGCGAGCGTCGCTCGAACCTGGGCCTGACGGTTTCGGCTACCACGCGAGCACCACGCAAAGGCGAGGTCGACGGCGTCAACTACTTTTTTCTGACGCGCGAGGAGTTCGACCGCCGCGTGGCAAACGGTGAGTTTGTTGAGTGGGCCGAGGTCCACGGTAACTGCTACGGCACGTTGGTGAGCGAGGTTCAGTCCAAGCTCGCCTCTGGTTCGTCTCTCATCTTGGAGATCGATGTCCAGGGCGCCCTGCAGGTGAAGGAGCGTTTCCCCGAGGCCGTGCTGATCTTTATCAAGCCACCTTCGCTCGAGGTGCTTCGCGAGCGTCTAGTCGGTCGCGGTACCGAGACGCCCGAGACGATTGAGCTGCGTATGGCAAACGCCGCCGATGAGCTTGCCCTTGCCGACCGCTACGACGACGTAGTGGTTAATGACGATCTCGACCGCGCGACCGATCAGCTCGTTCGCGTTCTCGATATGCATGAAAGGATCTGAGGTCCGTGTCCGTTGTAAAGCCTTGCATTGACGATCTTCTGGAGAAGACCGATCACAACCGCTTCCTGCTCGCTTCGCTTGCCTCCAAGCGCGCCTGCGACATCAATAGCATGCTGCGTGGTCAGCACAACCATGTGCTTGCCGTCCAGGATGTCGATGACATCACCATCGGGCTTTCCGGTGCCGATACCATCTCGATGGCTATGGACGAGATTGTCGACGGCGACATCTCTTACGACGAGGCCCGTTACGAGAAGGCGCTCGGCCACAAGGTTGCTGAAGCCTAAATGGCGGCTCGCGTCTGCCTGGTCCACTATCACGAGGTTGGACTGAAGGGTAAGAACCGCGCACATTTTGAGCATATCCTCATGGATAACATCAAGGCGGCCTTGGCCGCCTTTTCCGTGAATGCCGTGTCTCGAATTTCCGGTTATATCCTCGTGACCTTTAACGAGCATCAGGCCGACGAGGCGGCGCGTGTCATTCGCACCGTTCCCGGCGTTGCTCGTGTGTCTTTGGCGTATCACACCAACCGCGACCCGCAGGAGTACTGCGCCGCCGCCGTGAAGGCGCTGCGCGAGTTTGGTTCCTTCGATTCGTTTAAGGTGCACGCCAAGCGCTCCAATACCGACTATGAGCTCACCTCGATTGACATCAATCGTCAGGTGGGCGAGGTGCTGTGTGAGGCCTTCCCCGATAAAAAGGTTCAAATGCACGACCCCGATGCGATGGTGCACGTACTGGTGGTCCAGGGTAGCGTTTATGTGTACGCGCGCTCCGAGCGCGGCGTGGGCGGTCTGCCGGTGGGTTCTGCCGGCAAGGTCGTGACGCTGCTGTCGTCGGGTATCGATTCTCCGGTGGCGACCTGGATGCTCGCGCGTCGCGGCGCGGTGTGCGTGCCGGTACATTTCTCAGGTCGTCCGCAGACGCCCGACACGAGCGAGTATTTGGTGCAGGACATCATCCGTGCGCTTGAGCCGGGTGTCCAGATCGGCCGCCTGTACGTGGTGCCGTTTGGCGACTGCCAGCGTGAGATTTCGGTTACCTGTCCCAGCAATCTGCGCGTGATCATGTATCGCCGCATTATGTATTCGGTTGCCGAGCGCATTGCACACATCGAGGGCGCCAAGGCCATCGTTACGGGCGAATCGCTTGGGCAGGTTGCCTCCCAAACGCTTGAGAACATCATGGCCGTCAACGAGGCCGTGAAGATCCCCGTGTTCCGCCCTCTCATCGGTTCGGATAAGCAGGAGATCATCGCGCGCGCCGAGGAGATCGGTACGTTCGATATCTCGACTGAGGCCGCTCCCGACTGCTGCACGCTATTTATGCCGCGCCGTCCCGAGACGCACGCTAAACTCGATGCCGTTCATGAGGCCTGGGAGTTGTTCGATCACGAGGAGATGATCGAGCGCCTGCTTAAGCAGACCGAGTACATCGACTTCGAGAGCAACACGTATAAGGCCCCCAAGACCTTAAAACGCAAACATTCGGAGCTTGCTCCGCGTGAGATTTACCAAGATCACGAGTATATTTGTGCATAGACCGGCGATGCGCCTGCATCGTCGGTCTTTTGCTATCTGGGCATTTTTCGGCTAAGTGTTCATTTGCTGACGTGTGCCTGAATAAATGGACAGATTTGTGCAAGGTTTTGGTCGGTTTTTGGTTTGACCGCTAAAACCGGTTTTGGGGCGTGGCTGTTGCGGGACTCCTTTCCTGACACGATGGTGTTGGGAGGTTTTCCTATGGCGCAGCGCGAACAACACGAACGGGTCAAAAAGATGGACCGCTGGGCGGGCAAGCTGCTCGGTCATAAGGCTGTGGTGGTGGCGATGCTGGGCGTCGTTGCGATGGCGAGCGGCTTGGCGATGGCGAACCTTGGCGGCGGTGCCGGCGGTGCGTCGTTTGAGCGCACTGATGGTACGGGCTCGTTAGTGGGGCCGGGATCCGGCGATGCTTCGAGCGGAAAGGCATCCGAAGGCTCTTCGACTAAGGCTTCTGCCGCGGCAGAGGTCTATGTCGATGTCGATGGCGCCGTTGTGTCGCCCGGTGTATACAGACTCAAAGATGGGGCACGGGTATCCCAGGCGATCGATGCCGCCGGCGGGCTGGCGCCCGAGGCTGACGTTACGGGGCTTAATCGGGCATCTAAGGTCACTGATGGACAAAAAATCCATGTTCCAACGGTAGGGGAGCAGCAGGCGTCCATTGCGGAAGTCGGTGTTGATGGTGGGGCTTCCACATCATCGGGCGTGAGTGGCGCAACAGGCCTAGTAAACATCAATACGGCAAGCGCGGCAGAGCTGCAGACGCTCTCGGGCATCGGTCCCTCCATGGCCCAGTCGATTATCGATGAACGGACAAAGAACGGTGCTTTTGCCTCGGTTGACGATCTGATGCGTGTGTCGGGAATCGGCGAGAAGAAGCTTGCCAAAATCAAAGATTGCATCTGCGTATGAGTGCGACCGAGCGCGAGCGTGTGATGCCTCCGCGGCCCCTGCTTCCGTGGACGATGGCCTTGTGTGCCGGCATGTGTATGAGCTGCGCCTTGGTGCTCAACGTGGCCGCTGATGCGCTGCTGAGGGAGCGGGCGCCGGCGGTCGGGCTGCTATGGGCCATTCCCGTTGCGGCGGCGGTATTCGTTGTGCTGGCTCAATCTTGTGCGCGGCTTGCCCCTTTGAAGCGGTGGTTGTATGCCGCGTCCGTCGGTCTCGTGGCGGGAGCGGTCGTCTCGGCGTGGTGGGCTGTGGGTGCGCTCAGCGCCTCGAAGGCGCTCGACGGTCGAGCGGCAAGCGGCCTCGAGTTTATCGTGCAGGGCGATCCATCCATAAACGACGACGTGTATTCCTATACCTGCGAGGCACGCGCGGACGGTAAGAACTTGGCAACGGTTCGTCTATCGTTTGACCGCGAGCTCAAGGTCGGGGCGCACGTGCGTGTTATCGGTCGCGTTTCACGTTTTGAGAACGATGCGTATGGACGATCGCGCGTGCTCCGAGGCGAGATGCGCAAGGTTAAAGTCGTTCGGATTGTGTCGGCCGATGAGGGCTCTCCGGGACCGCTGCTTCGGCTGCGAAATGGGCTGCTTGCGTCCATCGCGCCTGCGACCGACCCGGTGCGTGCACTCATAGCCGGTGTCGTCTGCGGTCGTTCGGCCGAGCTACGCGCCCAGCCGGCGGGCGACTGGTTTTCGGTAACGGGAACGGCGCATCTTATCGCCGTCTCGGGCAGCCATTTGGCTATCGTGGGGTTTGTAATCGAGGGTGTATTGCAAAAGACTCGGTGCTCACGTGGTCTTCAGCGGGCGATATTGGCGGCAACGCTTGTGGGCTACGCTGCCTTTACGGGCGCGTCTCCCTCGGCCGTGCGCGCGTGCTGCATGGCGTTCGCGACGCTTGTCGTAAACGGCGCGGGGCGTCGCCGGCACGGTGCATCGGCACTCTTCGTAACCATGTCCATCTTTGTGCTACTGCGGCCGACGGTGCTGTTCGAGATGGGCTTTCAGCTTTCATGCGCCAGCGTTTTAGCCATTCTGTACTTTTGCCCCTATGCGACCTACGCTTTGGGTGAGCTGGGTGTGCCATCGGGCGTCGCCAGCATGCTTTCCGCCACGCTGTGCTCGCAATTGGCGACTCTTCCCATTACCATTCCCGCCTTCGGTACGTTCTCGCTCATTGCTCCGCTGGCAAATGCGGTCATCGGTCCGGTGGTGAGCGTACAGCTTGCTGTGTCGATCGTGCTTGTTCCCTTTTCGCTCGTGGCGCCGTTACGGACTTGGGCGCTCGTTGTGCCCATGATTGCCGCCCGTTGCGCGCTGTTCTTCGAGCAGCTGTTTGCCGCCGTGCCGGGTGCATCCGTGAGCGTGCCGCCCGATAGCATGTGGATTTACCTAGTGCCGTGTGTGCTGGCGGTTCTGCTGGTCTGGTGGCCGCGTCCCCGCGCACGTCCTATGGCGGTGGGGCTTGCATGCCTGGTGCTCTTGGCTGCGATTCCGTACGTCTACTGGGATCGATTCGCGCCGCCTTCGGTGACGGTGCTCGATGTGGGCCAGGCGGATGCGATTCTTATCCGCCAGGGCGACGCAGTAGCACTCGTCGACTGCGGGCTCGACGAGCGCGTGGTAGCGGCGTTGGTTCGCAATAACGTGCACCATATCGATGCCGTCTTTGTGACGCATTGGGATGAGGACCACTGGGGTGGTCTGCCTGCCGTGCTCGAACAGTTTTCGGTCGGAACGATTGCCGTGGCGGCTGATGCGCTGGAGGATGCTCCTGTTGAGGTATTGAACCGACCTGGCGTGGAGTATCGGCAGGTGCGCCGTGGGGATACGGTCGACATCGGCTCATTTTGCGCCCGCGTGATGTGGCCGTTCGAGTCCGTAGATGGCGAGGGAAATGAGGACTCGCTTGTCCTGCTACTCTCTTATGTTCAGGAAGGCAAGAGCCTGCGTATGCTCCTCACTGGTGATGCCGAGCTCGACCAAGAACGGGAATTCGTGCAGGAGGTGGGGGATATCGATGTCCTTAAACTTGGGCATCACGGCTCTAAGGTTTCAGTCGATGGTGAGTTGCTGGACGTCTTGAAGCCCGAGCTTTCCCTCGCGAGCGCGGGCGAGGGGAATCGATACGGCCATCCGTCCGATGCCTGCATCGATGCCGTTAAGGATGCGGGCGGCGTGTTCGCGTGCACTATCGAACACGGCGACATTACCGTCATGCCGACTGCGAATGGCTTTGCGATGCGATGCCAGCGACCGTGAGGACGTCGTTGGCGTGTGGTGGGCCCCTGGGCTAGAATGGCACGGAACGAATACGAAGGTCTGCGGGAGGGGAGCGCGATGTCCGAAACCGGTCTGTTGCCGGCATATCTGATCGTCGGTACCGACGGAGTCAAACGCGACCATGCTGTCTCACGTATGAAGGCGCGTCTGGAAAAGACGGGCATGGTCGAATTCAACCTCGACGAGCGCGATATGACCAAAGACCCCGATATCGAGTCGATTATCGGATCGCTCAACACCTTTCCCATGGGCAGCGAGTTTCGCCTGGTAATCCTTGACGGCTGCTCAAAGCTCGCCAAGGCGGTCTCGGAGCCGCTCGTTGAGTATCTGGCGAGTCCCAGCCCCACAACGGTCTGCCTCATCATCGCCGACTCGCTTGCCAAGAACACGCGCCTGTATAAGGCGATCGCCAAAATCGACAAGAAGGCCGTGATCGATTGCTCCGGCACCAAGCGCTGGGAGCTGCCGCGTCGCGTGCAGCAGATGGCGACGCAGCACGGCAAGTCGATCTCGACGGCGGCCGCCGAGGAGCTCGTCTCGCGTTCGGGCGAGAACACTCGCATGCTCGATAACGACTTGGTTAAGCTTGCCCAGATGGTCGAGGCGCCCCAAATTGAGCTTGTCGATGTGGAGCGCTGGATTGTACGTACGGCCGAGGTCCAGCCCTGGGACTTTCTCAATGCGGTCTCGGCCCGTGACATGCGACGCTCGCTCGAGCTTTTCAATCTATTGCCCGCCAAGAGCTACGTGTGGACTTACACGTTGCTGTGCGGCCGCATCCGCGAGCTTATCGTCGCCAAGGCGCTCGATGCGCGCGGACAGGGTCGTGAGCTGGCCGCAACGCTCAAGCTCCAGTCCTGGCAGGTCAAGAATCACCTGACCTGGGCACGTCGCTTTTCGATGGCAGAGCTCGTCGCAGCGCTCGAGGGGGCGGTCGATGTGGAGCTCGCGCTCAAGGGTTCGGCCGATTCTCGGACTGCGCTTTTGCTCTGGATTACGAACATCTTGAGAAAATCGTGATGATACCTGCCTATTTGACAAATTCGTTCTATCCCTTTGAGGGGGAGCGTGCTATAGTAGGCGCTTGCATGACCTCACCGTGTCTCAGAGGTGTCATACATTTTTTGCAAGGAACTCGAAAGGAACTCCAGAAGTGGCAAACATCAAGTCTCAGAAGAAGCGTATCCGCACCAATGAGGCAGCTCGCATGCGTAACAAGGCTGTCAAGTCCGAGCTCAAGACGCTGACCAAGCACGTCCAGTCCGCCGTCGCCGAGGGCGACGCCGAGAAGGCCCAGGCTGCCCTCAAGACCGTCACCAAGCGTCTCGACATGGCTGCCGCCAAGCATGTTATCCACAAGAACCAGGCTTCCAACCGCAAGTCCGGTCTTGCCAAGCTCGTGAACAGCATCAACGCCTAAGTTGTAAATTTCACACCACACAGATTACGCGCATAAATGGAGCCTGTTTTATGGAACAGGCTCCATTTTTTGTACCGCTCGGGTAAGATAGTCCGCATGAATACTTCAATTGACATTTCCCACATCCGCAACTTCTCGATTGTTGCGCACATCGACCATGGCAAGTCCACGATCAGTGACCGCATTCTCGAGCTCACCCATACCGTCGATGAGCGCGACATGGAGTCGCAGCTGCTCGACACCATGGATATCGAGCGCGAGCGCGGCATCACGATCAAGTCCAATGCCGTTCGCGTGTCCTATGACGCCGACGATGGCGAGACGTATCAGTTCAATCTGATCGATACGCCGGGCCACGTGGACTTTACCTATGAGGTTTCGCGCTCGCTGGCAGCCTGTGAGGGCGCGGTGCTCGTTGTCGACGCCACGCAGGGCGTTGAGGCGCAGACCGTCTCTAACGCGACGCTCGCCATGAACGCCAATCTGGACATTGTGCCGGCCATCAACAAGATCGACCTGCCCTCGGCTCATCCCGACGAGGTTAAGACCGAGATCGAGGATGACCTGGCGATCCCTGCCGATGATGCCGTGTGTGTCTCGGGCAAGACCGGCGAGGGCATCCACGATCTGCTGGAGTCCATTGTCTTTTTGATCTCTCCGCCCAAGGGCGATGCGAACGCGCCGCTCAAGGCACTCATTCTGGATTCATACTTCGACGAGTATCGTGGCGTCGTCGCCACGGTCCGCGTCTTTGACGGTTCCATCAAAAAGGGCGATACCCTGCGCATGATGCAGGCAAAGGGCGACTTTTTGGTCGATGGCGTGGGCGTCAAGCGTCCCGCCGAGACCCCGGTCGACGCGCTCACGGTCGGCGAGGTCGGATACGTGGTCACGGGCCTGAAGGACCCCGAGGCCGTTCGCGTGGGCGATACCCTCACGTGGGCGTCGAATCCCTGCCCTGAGCCGCTTCCCGGCTACCGCGAGGCCAAGCCCATGGTTTATACGGGCCTGTTCCCGATCGATAACAAGGACTACGAGAACCTGCGTGACGCGCTCGATAAGCTGCACGTCAACGACCCGTCGTTGGTGTGGGAGCCCGAGACCTCGGTGGCGCTCGGCTTTGGTTTCCGCGTGGGCTTCTTGGGCCTGCTGCATATGGAGGTCGTCAAGGAGCGCCTGGAGCGCGAGTTCAATCTTGACCTCATTGCTACGAGCCCCTCGGTGGACTATCACGTCTACAAGACTGACGGCGAGATGATTGATGTCCGCAGCCCGCAGGATCTGCCCGAGGCTACGCGCATCGAGCGCATCGAGGAGCCCTACCTCAAGGCCAAGATTATCTGCCCGCCCGAGTATACGGGTGCCGTCATGCAGCTCGCTATCGAGCACCGCGGCATTACTACCGACATGATTCATCTCACGAGCAAGTCGGTCGAGATGCGCTTTGATATGCCGCTCGCCGAGCTCATCTTGGACTTCTTTGACCAGCTCAAGAGCCGTACCAAGGGCTATGCCTCGCTCGACTACGAGTTCAACGAGTACCGTCCATCCGAGCTCGTTAAGCTCGATATCTTGCTTTCGGGCGACGAGGTGGACGCGCTATCGTTTATCGTCCATAAGGACAAGGCCTATGGCCTGGCCCGTGGTCTGTGCGACAAACTTAAGGAGATCATCCCGCGTCAGCTGTTCGAGGTTCCCATCCAAGGTGCTATCGGCAACAAGATCATCGCCCGTTCTACCGTCAAGGCGCGTCGCAAGGACGTGCTTGCTAAGTGCTACGGCGGCGATATTTCGCGTAAGCGTAAGCTGCTCGAGAAGCAGAAAGAGGGCAAGAAACGCATGAAGGCCATCGGCTCGGTCGAGGTCCCTCAGGAGGCCTTTATGGCGATCCTCAAGGTGGACGAGTAGGTCTATGGCGCTTTCCGAATATAGTCTGCGGCTGCTGGGCGCCTATGCCGAGCAGCCGTTCCTTATGGCTCCCATGGCGGGCGTGACCGACCCTGCCTACCGCATCATGTGCCGCCGCCGCGGTGCCAACCTTGCCTACAGCGAGATGGTGAGCGTGGCGGGCCTTGCCTATGCCAGCAACAAGACCTGGCGCCTGGTGCTACCGGCCGACGAGGAGCAGCAGATTTGCGTGCAGCTCTTTGGCTCCAAGCCCGATCAGTTTGCGAGCGCCGTCGCCGCCGTCGAGGAGCGTGTGGGCGATCGCCTGTCGCTCATCGATATCAACATGGCCTGTCCTGCCCGCAAGGTTGTCACCAAGGGCGAGGGCTCAGCCCTTATGCGCACGCCCGATTTGGCCGAGAAGATCGTCGAGGCGGCGGTGGGCGCGGCGCATGTGCCCGTGACCGTAAAGATCCGCAAGGGCTTTTATGCCGAGGACCGTAATGCCGCGACGTTTGCCCAGATGCTCGAAGGCGCCGGTGCCGCCGCAGTCGCCGTGCATGGTCGTTGCGCCACGCAGCTCTACACGGGCCAGGCCGATTGGTCGGTCGTCGATGAGGTGGCCGACGCCGTCGAGATTCCCGTTATCGGTTCGGGCGATGTGTTCTCGGCCGAGGACGCTGCTGAGCATCTGCAAGGCTCGAGTGCCAGCGCGGTGTTTATCGCACGCGGTATCTATGGCAACCCCTGGGTGTTCGGCGATGCTCGCGCCCTTGCACTCGATGGCACGCCGGTGCCGGCGCGCAGCTCCGTCGAGCGCCTAGACGCCCTGCGTGAGCACCTAACGCTGACGCATGAGCTCCTGCCGCTCATGTCGCGTGCCCGCACGTACGCAAGCTGGTACTTAAAAGGCATGCCCCATGCTGCCGCTTGGCGTGCCCGTGTGGTGCGCTGTTCCACATACGAGGAGTTTATGGCGCTGG
Source organism: uncultured Collinsella sp. (assembly GCA_900556605.1). Lineage (GTDB taxonomy): Bacteria > Actinomycetota > Coriobacteriia > Coriobacteriales > Coriobacteriaceae > Collinsella. Next base: position 84,246 of record USPC01000002.1, read on the forward strand.
TCGATGAGATCGAGCGCGATGTGGTGGCCTGCGAGGCCGCACTTGCAGCCGGCGAATCGGTGCCCCCTCATCCGCTGGAGGCTTAAGGGTGGCCGTTACCGCGCTGTACGTGCACGTGCCGTTTTGCGCTCAAAAGTGCCGGTACTGCGACTTTGACTCGCGCAGTTTTGCTCCGTGCGACCTGAGCGTTGCGCTCGATGCCTATTTTGAGCAGTTGTACGCGCGCCTCGATGCTTTTGGCAAGGCTGGGGCCCTTGACCAGATCCGCACCGTCTATGTTGGCGGCGGTACGCCGTCGCTGGCGGGGGAGCGCTTGGTGGAGCTGGCGCGGCGTATTCGTGCGTCGTGCGCCCCTGTTGAGTTTACCTGCGAGGCCAATCCTGAGTCGCTGACCGCCGAGCTTGCCGCTGCGCTTGCCAAGGTTGGTGTCACACGCGTCTCTCTGGGCGTGCAAACGCTCGATAACACCGAACTTACCGCCATCGGCCGTATTCACGATGCCGATCGGGCGCTCGCCGCCATCGCGACAGTCAAGAACGCTGGGCTTGACGTGTCGTGCGACCTTATGTGCGGACTACCCGGGCAAACCGCAGCGAGTTGGAAGCGCACGCTCGATGGCGTGCTCGCGGCGGCTCCGCATCATGTGTCGGTCTACCCGCTCACGCTCGAGGAGGGGACGCCCCTTTATTGCATGGCGTGCCGCGACGAGTTGCTCGAGCCTGATGAGGATTTTCAAGCTTCGTGCATGGACGTGGCACGCGAGCTCCTGGGTGCCGCTGGCTATCACGCGTATGAGGTGGCGAGCTACGCGCTCGACGGCCATGAGTGCGCCCATAACATTGCCTACTGGACCGGCCAGGGCTATTTGGGCCTGGGTCGCTCTGCCGCCGGTATGCTCGACGCCGTGGATTTTGATCGCTTGGCCGGGCTGTTTCCCGGCGTGTCTGCTCGCGGCGATGCGTACCGCGTGCGACTGGTGCAACGTGACGATGCCGCGACGGCGTTCGAGGCCGAATATTTGTCGCAGCGTGAGGCTGCGGCTGAAGACCTGATGCTCGCTTGTCGCATGACGCGCGGTATTGTGTCCGACCTGTTGGTTCGTGCGGGTTGCGTCATCCCAACGGGCGAGCTGGCAGCTGCCTGCGATCGCGCGCTCGAATTGGGTCTTGCCACTTGGGTTCCCGAGACGCTCGAGGTCCATGAGGGACCCTTCACTTCGGCAGACGTCCTCGCGGGCCATGTTCGAGCTCGTCTGGCGCCGACACACCTGGGCTGGCTCGATGGAAATGTTCTGTTCGAGCTGTTTTGGGATCTAGCCTAGGCCGCTCGGGTAGAATTACCGGAATATATACGCTGCTGTGAGCAGGAGGTTGCCGCGCATGGCGACGATGAACGAAAAAGATTACTACGAGATTCTGGGCGTCTCCAAGGACGCCACCTCGCGTGATATTCAAAAGGCCTTCCAGCAAAAGGCCCGCAAGCTCCATCCGGACGTCAACAAAGAGCCGGATGCCGAGGAAAAGTTTAAAGAGGTTTCCGAGGCCTACGCCGTGCTTTCGGATGAGCAAAAACGTGCGCGCTACGACGCCATGCGTTCCGGCAATCCCTTTGCCGGTGCTCCTACGGCTTCCCCCTATGGTGGCGGCTACGCCGGCAGCATGGGCTATGGCAATCCCTTTGAGGGCGGCTTTCCCTTTGGCGGCGCCTGGGGCCAGCAGCGTCGTGGGCAGGCTGCCTACAATCCCGAGAACGGCGCCAACGTGGTCGTCGATATCAAACTCGACGCCAAGGAGGCCAAGGGCGGTGCCCGCAAGACCGTCCGCTACACGCGTTTCGATACCTGTACCAACTGCGGCGGTTCGGGCTCCGTTTCGTCTGAGCATGCCCATACCTGCCCGAGCTGTGGCGGCCGCGGTCACATCGACGTCGACCTGTCCTTCCTGTTTGGTGCAGGCACGTTCCAGTCGGTCTGCCCCGAGTGCGGCGGTTCCGGTAAGGTCGTGGCCGACCCCTGCCCTGATTGCGGAGGCAGCGGTCGTACTCGTGTAACCTCCGAGCAGACGATTGAGTTTCCTGCCGGCACGCACGATGGCGACGAGGTCCGCATTAGCGGCATGGGTCATGCTGGCACCAACGGTGCCGCGGGCGGCGACTTGGTCGGCCGCGCCCATGTTGAGGCCGAGCGCTTGGAAGGCAAAGCTCGTACCGGTTTTTACCTGATGGGCATCGTGGCGCCGTTTTTGGTACTCTCGGCCATCTCGGGCGTGTTCTCGGCCTTTGCCGTGATGTGCTTTATTCCGTTTGCCATGGGCCTGTTCATGGTGCTTTCGGACGGTGTGCTTCATCGCAGTCTGCTGTGGTGGAAGCGCGGTGCGATTCAGTTTGCCAACGGTTTTGCCAACGGCTTCATGTTCGCGCTCGTGTCGGTTTGGTTCGCGAGCTGTTCGCAACGGGCCATGCTTTCGCCGTACCAAATGCAATAACATCAAACCCTCTGTTTGCGGCCGCCCCAGCTTGGGTATAGGACGCACTGTGACAATAATGAAAGTCGGAAGGATTCGGTCGTGTCGGAAAATAGGGATTACTACGAGGTGCTTGGCGTCGACAGGGATGCCGACGCGCGGACGATTAAGCGTGCGTTTCTAAAGAAGGCCCGTACCGTACATCCGGATGTTTCGGACGACCCCGAGGCCGAGGCCAAGTTCAAGGAGCTCAACGAGGCCTATTCCGTTCTTTCCGATGAGCAGAAGCGTGCTAACTACGACCGTTACGGCACTGCCGACGGCCCTGGTGGTTCGGGCTACGTCGATATCAACGATATCTTTGGTGGCATGGGCATGGACGACTTGTTCTCGTCTTTCTTTGGCGGCGGTGCCGGCGGTGGCGCCCGCAGCCGTCGTGAGCGTCGTCGCGGACGTGACATGGCCATCTCGCTTTCGGTGACCCTTGAGGAGGCGGCGCTCGGCTGCAAAAAGACGATCAGCTATGACCGCCTTGCTCCTTGCGAGGACTGTAATGGCACCGGTAGGGCAGAGGGCGCACAGGAAAAGCAGTGCGGCCGCTGCCACGGTTCGGGCTATGTCACGACGGTTCAGCGTTCGTTCCTGGGCCAGGTTCAGTCTTCCTCGCCTTGCCCCGACTGCCATGGCGAGGGTACGGTTATCGACCATCCCTGCGAGACCTGCGACGGTCAGGGCCGCACGCCTTCGCACGAAAAGATCGACATCGATATTCCCGCCGGCGTTTCGACCGGTCGCCAGCTGCGCGTGAGCGGCTTTGGCGAGGCCGGCTTTCGCGGCGAGCCTTCGGGCGACCTGATTGTCAACGTGCGCGTTGCCGACCATGAGCGCTTTAAGCGCAACGGTGACGACCTGTACCTGGTGAGCGATATCTCGATTGCGCAGGCTGCGCTCGGCTGCGAGATCGAGGTCGAGGGCATTATGCCCGACGAGGTCGTTAAGGTGACGGTTCCCGCCGGCGCCCAGTACGGCGACACCGTGAGCGTCAATAATTACGGCATGCCGCGCATTGGCGGTGGCGGTTCGCGTGGCCGCCTGGTCGTGCAACTGCGCGTGGTCGTTCCCACCAATCTCTCCAATAAGCAGCGCGAGCTGCTCCGTGCTTTTGCCGATGAGATGGGCGATGACGTCGCTTCTGGTAAGAAGTCGGTGACCGACCGTATCAAGAGTGCCCTCGACGATATCCTCGATTAAGGAGCCCGCGTGCTCGCACCCCATATTTCCGTCGTCAACCTCGGCTGCCGTGTCAACCGGGTTGAGTCTGACCGTATCACTGCCGATCTTATGCGCCTGGGCTTTGCTATTGTGGAGCCCCAGGATGCCGATCTGATCGTCATTAACACCTGTGCCGTTACGGGCGAGGCCGAGGCCAAGACCCGTAAGGCCGTCCGTCATGCGCTGGCCTATCCGGGCGAGCCTTACGTGGTCGTAACCGGCTGCGTCGTCAACCTGCATCCCGAGGAGTTGCTGGAGCTCTCCGATCGCGTGATCGCCGAGCCGTCCAAGATCGATGTCGCCGAGCGCGTCTGCGAGGTGCTGGGTGTCGAATCCGATAGCGTTCCCGCCTGCAGCGATGGCGAGGTGGTCGATGCGCTCGGTCGCTCTCGCCTGGGCGTGAAGATTCAGGACGGCTGCAACCATCGCTGCACCTATTGCATTGTGTGGAAGGCACGCGGCCCCGAGCGCTCCGTGCCCGTCGAGTCCGTGCTCGAGCAAGTTCGCGAGGCCCAGGAGGCCGGCGTGCCCGAAGTGGTGCTGACCGGTGTGAACCTGGGTGCCTACGATGGCAAGAGCGCGACCGACGAGCACGTCGAAATCGATGAGCTGCTCGAGGCCATCATGGAGCGCACGTCTATTCCGCATGTGCGCATTTCCTCGGTCGAGCCCATGGATATCTCCGAGCGCCTGCTTAAGGTTATGGCGCGCTACCCGCAGCGTATCGCCCCGTTTTTGCACCTGCCCGTGCAGTCCGGCTGCACGGCGACCCTGCATCGCATGGGCCGTCCCTATAGCGCCGAGGCCTTTGAGGACACGGTGCGTATGATTCGCGCCAACTTGCCCCAGGCGTCCCTTTCGTGCGATGTCATCGTCGGTTTTCCCGGTGAGACGGACGAGGAGTTTGAGGAATCGCTGGCGCTGTGCCGCCGTGTGGGTTTCTCGCGTATGCACGTGTTCCGCTACAGCAAGCGTCCCGGTACCCTTGCTGCCGACATGCCCGACCAGGTGCCACCCGAGGTTATGGCCGAGCGCAGCCGCCGTATGCGGGCCGCCGCACAGGAGCTCGCTATTGCCGACGCTCGTCGTCGCGTGGGCACGGTCGAGCGTGCCGTGCTCGAGTATGGTGACAACCTGACGCTCGGCTCGTTCCATCATGCCCGTCTTGACGATACCTGTGGACTCACAGCCCCGTGCCTGCTCGATGTTGCTATCATCGGAGTCGATGATTCCGGCTTGGTCCATGCACACAGGGAGGTTCATGGAAGCCTCGAAGATTAGACTTACCGTTCCCGAGGGTATTGACCCCTCGCGCGTTTTGGGCGCCGGCGACGGCGTCCTTCGTGAGCTCGAGAGCTTGGTTCGCGCTCACGTGGTCGCCCGTGGCGAAAGTATCGCCGTGAGCGGCGACCCGGACGAGGTCGAGCTCGTGGTGCGCTTTTTCGAGCATGCTTTTCGCGAGGCGGCCGCCGGACGCACGCTGTCTGCCGACGATGTCTCTCGCTGCCTTGCCGTTTTGCGCGACGGCGAGCATGAGGCTACATCGCTTCGCGATGATGTGCTGCTTTCGTATCGCGGCCGTGCCATTCGCCCCAAAACGCTCGGCCAAAAGCGCTATGTAGATGCCATCCGCTCGCATACCATCACGTTTGGTCTAGGTCCTGCCGGTACCGGTAAGACCTATCTGGCCATGGCGCTCGCCGTTGCCGCGCTCAAGCGTCACGAGGTGGGCCGTCTGATCTTGACGCGTCCGGTTGTCGAGGCGGGGGAGAACCTGGGCTTTTTGCCCGGTACCCTCGAGGAAAAGATCGACCCCTACATGCGTCCGCTCTACGACGCCCTTTTTGACATGATGGATCGCGAGCGCACCGATGAGCTCATGGAGCGCGGCGTGATCGAGATCGCCCCGCTTGCCTACATGCGCGGCCGCACGCTGAGCGATGCCTTCGTGGTGCTCGATGAGGCGCAAAATACCACGCCCGAGCAGATGAAGATGTTCCTGACGCGCCTGGGCTTTAACACCAAGTTTGTGATTACCGGCGACCTGAGTCAGCGCGACCTGGTGGGTCGTCGCGGCGGTCTTGCCGACGTCGAGCAGATTTTAGGCCGTGTCGACGATGTCGCATTTTCTCACCTCGAGCGTGCCGACGTGGTGCGCCATGCCTTGGTGGGGCGTATCGTCGAGGCATACGATGCTTATGATGATGTGCGCGAGAAACGCGTGCACGACCGAAAGGAGTCCCGTTGAGTGTATTGACCAGCAACGATGCCGAGCTCGATACGCTGCTCGACGCGCAGGAGGTAGAGCACATCTGCGAGGTCGTGCTTGCCGCCGAGGGCGTTGAGCGTGAAGTCGAGATTTCCCTTTCATATGTCGATGAGGACGAGATGCACGAGCTCAATCACGAGTGGCGCGGTATCGACCGTACCACCGATGTCCTCTCGTTTGAATGCGACTCGGCCTTTGACGAGGATATTCCCGCCGATGAGACGCTTGAGCTCGGCGATATCATCCTGGCCCCGCAAGTCATTGCCCGTCAGGCCCCCGGCTTTGGCAATGCCCCTGCCGACGAGTGTCGCCTGATGCTCGTGCATGGCATGCTGCACCTGCTGGGGTATGACCATATCGAGGACGACGAGGCCGAGGTCATGGAGGCCCGCGAGGACGCCATCCTGCGCGATCTGGCGCTCGAGCGCGGCGAGGACCCCAAGCTGGTCCACGTCGGCCCCATCACCAACCACGCCCACGACTAGGAGCCGTCTATGATTCCCGGATCGAACAAGGATCATCCATCCTTCTTAAAGTCGTTTTCCTACGCTATGGAGGGCTTCGTCACCGCCGTTAAGACCGAGCGCAACATTAAGGTCATGCTCGTGGCGGGCGTGTGCACCGTTATTGCCGGCTGCATCGTGGGGCTCGACATTGCCGAGTGGGCCACGATTATCATCTGTTGTGGTCTGGTGATTCACGGCGAGCTGTGCAACACCGCCATGGAGGCGATTGTCGATCTGGCGACCCAGGAGCTCCATCCGCTGGCAAAGCGTGCGAAGGATATCGCCGCCGCCTCCGTATACGTTCTTTCCATTACCGCCGCGATTGTGGGCTTGCTCGTATTTGCCCACGCGCTCGGCTTTATTTAGAAAGGGATTTTCATGTCCGACAATATGCAGCCTATCGATGAAACTCTGGACGACGAGTCCCTGGATGCGGTGGATGCCGAAGCGAACGATGCCTATGAGGATGTCGAGGAGTTCGATCCGTTTGAGGGCATGAGCGACGAGGAGCTCGACGCCCTGTGCGACGAGGGCGACAGCCTCGCGGGCTTTGGCGACGTTGAGCTTGGTTTCCGCAGCGGCTTCGTGGCGCTGGTCGGCCGCCCCAACGCCGGCAAGTCCACGCTGCTCAACGCCTGCTATGGCAAAAAGGTCGCCATCACCTCGCCGGTGGCCCAGACGACCCGCCGCCGCATGCGCGCCGTCGTCAACCGCCCCGGTTACCAGCTGGTCTTTGTCGATACCCCGGGTATCCACAAGCCCAAGGACGGCCTGGGGTCCGAGCTCAACAAGAGCGCGTTGTTCGAACTGAACGATGTCGATGTCGTCGCGTTTTTGATTGATGCCACCAAGCCGATCGGCAGGGGAGACGCCTGGGTTGCCGAGCGCGTCAAAAACGCTCGTTCCAAGAAGGTCTTGGTGCTCACTAAGGCCGATGAGGCCGACCCCGCACAGGTCATGGAGCAGCTCAAGGCGGCCCACGAACTCATGGAATATGACGATGAGATCGTGACGTCGTCGGTCAAGAATTTCAACGTCGATGCGTTTATCGAGACCGTCGCTCACTTCTTGCCCGAGGGCCCGCGCTGGTTCCCCGAGGACATGGGCACCGACGCGTCCGACGAGACCCTCGTGGCCGAGTTTGTGCGCGAGAAGGTCCTACGTCGCACTCGCGACGAGATCCCTCACTCCGTGGGCGTCATCTGTGACGCGCTCGAGCAGACTAAGAAGGTCCTGCGCGTGCACGCCACCATTTACGTCGAGCGCGAGGGCCAGAAGGGCATCATCATCGGCAAGGGCGGCGAGATGATCAAGCATATCGGCATCGACGCCCGTCGCGATCTTGAGCGTATCTTTGGCACGCAGGTCTATTTGGAGCTGGACGTGAAGGTCAAGGCCGGCTGGCGCGACGACGAGGCCCAGATTCGCCGTTTTGGCTACAACGCCGAGGACTAAGGGCGCGCGGCGCGCATGGCAGGCTCCCGGACATATCGCACCAAGGTGCTCGTCCTCGACAAGACGAAGCTCAAAGAGACGGACCTGATCCTTACGATGCTTGACGAGCGGGGTCGGCAGGTTCGTGCCGTGGCGAAGGGCGCCCGCAAACCCGGTGGGCGCCTGGCCGCGCGCTGCGAGCTGTTCTGTACCGTCGATATGCTGCTCGCGCATGGACGGTCGCTCGACGTGGTTTCCCAGGCCGAGCTTATTGAGGCGCCGCTCGGCGCTGCGCCCGACTACGAGACGACCTGCGCCGCAAGCGCAATCGCCGAGGTCGCGCGCGTGTGCTCGTTCGAGGATGCTGAGGACCCGTTTACCTTTGCTATAACGCGGCGAGCGCTTGCCCTGGTGGGCAGCGGGCTTGACACGACACATATGGATTTACTTGTGGCGGCGTATGTCTTTAAACTGCTGTCGCACGTTGGCTATCGACCCGATTTTTCGGCCTGCGTGCTGTGCGGAGACCCCATGCTGTCGTATTTTTCGCCCCAGGCCGGCGGTCTCATGTGCGGGTCGTGCGCGTCGAGCGTTCCGGGTGCCGAACTGGTGTCGACCGGCGAGGTCGCCTGGTTGCGCGCCCTCATGTCCATGACCTTCGACGAGCTTATGGATCAAAAGATTGACCCGCATACTGCGGCGTTTTTGCTCGGGCTTTCGCATGTCTGGGCGGCAACGCATACCGATCAGCGGCTCCGTGCGATGGAATTCATGTTGGGTCGGTGATGATGCGCAGGCACAGGCTGCTTGTGGTAACATACCGACCTGTTGGTACCTCGACCTTGGTTGCTCGCTCCACCGGCGGCTTCTCAGTCCGAGGCGAATTGAGTCGCCCGCGGGCGACGTAAAACGAAAGGTGAAACAATGACTGTTTCCAAAGAGCGCAAGGCGGAGCTGACTGCCCAGTTCGGTAACACCCCGGTCGACACCGGCAACCCCAAGGTTCAGGTCGCCATCCTGAGCGAGCGCATCAAGGAGCTGACCGAGCACATGAAGTCCCACCAGAAGGACTTCCACACCCGTCGTGGTCTGCTCATGCTCGTCGGCCGTCGTCGTCGTCTTCTCTCCTACATCAAGAAGAACGACATCGTCGAGTACCGTGAGCTCATCAAGGCTCTGGGCATTCGCGACAACATCCAGTAAGGATTTGTACATGCTAAGAGCGTCCTGCGCAGCGGGGCGCTCTTTTTGTGTAAGGGCGTGAATAATTACGCTCTGAAGCGTGGCGGGGGCAGGGGGCCCGCGTCACATGAGAAGCCCGCAGGCAAGGGGCCTGTGGGGTAAAGGAGAACAATGACACTCGTATCCAAGACCTTTGAGCTGTACGGCAAGACCTACACCTTTGAGTCCGGCGAGCTTGCCAAGCAGGCCACCGGCGCCTGTCTGGTCAAGCAGGGCGATACCACGATGCTCGACACCGTGGTCGTCTCCAAGGAGCGTAAGAATTACGACTTCTTCCCGCTGACCGTCGACTTCAACGAGAAGATGTACGCCGCCGGTCGCATCCCGGGTGGCTACCTCAAGCGTGAGGGCCGTCCCAGCGAGAAGGCCACGCTCACGGCCCGTATGATCGACCGCCCGATTCGCCCGAGCTTCCCGGACGGCTTCCGCAACGAGGTGCACATCGTCGCTACCTCGCTCGTCGCCGACCAGGTCAACCCCTTCGACGTCATCAACGTCATGGGTGCTTCTCTGGCCATGACGCTCGGCGGCGTGCCCTTCGAGGGCCCGCTTGCCTGCGTGCGCATCGGCCGCAACGTGGAGACCGGCGAGTTTATCGTCAACCCCACCTATGAGGAGCGCGAGAACTCCGACCTGGACCTGGAGCTGGGCGGCTCTGCCGACTTCATCTCGATGGTCGAGGCCGGCGCCGAGGAGATCTCCGAGGACGATATGCTCGCCGCCATGAAGTTTGGCCAGGAAGCCCTTGCTGCCTTCTGCCAGGCTCAACACGAGTTCGTCTCCGAGTGGGAGCAGGTCAACGGCCCCATCGTCAAGAAGGAGTACCCGCTCGACCAGCCCGTCGAGGAGGTCCAGGAGCGCATCTTCGCCCACTACGACGAGATGGCAGCCGCCCTTCGCGACGCCGACAAGCTCTCCCGTATCGGCAAGGTCGAGGCTCTGAAGGAGTCCATCCGTGCCGAGTTCACCGAGGAGGAGCAGGCCGCTTGGGAGCGCGAGATCCCTGTGGCGCTCAAGAAGCTCGAGAAGAAGGCCATGCGCACCATGGTCGTCGAGACCGGTGAGCGCGTCGACGGCCGTGCCGCCGATGAGATCCGTCCCATCATGGTGAAGGACAACTACTTGCCGCTCGTTCACGGCTCCGGCCTGTTCCAGCGCGGCCAGACCCAGGTTCTCTCCGTCCTGTCGCTTGGCATGCTCAACGAGGGCCAGCGCCTGGACACCATCGAGCCCACCGAGGGCAAGCGCTACATGCACCACTACAACTTCCCGCCGTTCTGCACCGGCGAGACCGGCCGCATGGGCAGCCCCAAGCGCCGCGAGATCGGCCACGGCAACCTGGCCGAGCGCGCCCTGCTTCCGGTACTCCCCGACGAGAACGAGTTCCCCTACGCCATCCGCGTGGTCTCCGAGGTCATGGAGTCCAATGGCTCCTCTTCGATGGCTTCGACCTGCGGCTCCACGCTCGCCCTTATGGACGGCGGTGTGCCCATTAAGCGCCCGGTCTCCGGTATCGCCATGGGTTTGATCCAGGAGGAGGGCAAGACCGTGGTCCTGTCCGACATCCAGGGTCTCGAGGACTTCCTGGGCGACATGGACTTTAAGGTCACCGGCACCACCGAGGGCATCACCGCCCTGCAGATGGACAACAAGGCCACCGGCCTTACCTTCGACATCTTGGCCCGCGCCCTGCAGCAGGCCAAGGAGGGTCGCGCCTTCATCCTGCAGAAGATGCTCGATGTGATCCCCGAGCCGCGCCACACCACGCGCAGCACCGCTCCGCGCATCGTTTCCATCCAGGTTCCGACCGACAAGATCCGTGACGTCATCGGTTCCGGCGGTAAGGTCATCCGCGGTATCCAGGACGAGACTGGCGCCTCGGTCGACATCCAGGAGGACGGCACCGTCTTCGTCGGCGGCACCGGTGAGTCCGTCGACCAGGCTGTCGAGCGCATCAAGCTCATCATCAAGGTTCCCGAGCCGGGCGAGGAGTACACCGGTCGCGTGGTCTCCATCCAGCCCTTCGGCGCCTTCGTGAACCTGCTGCCCGGCAAGGATGGCCTGCTGCACATCTCCCGCGTCGCCAAGGGCCGCGTGGAGAAGGTCGAGGACGTCCTCAACGTCGGCGACGAGGTCAAGGTCGTCGTCATCGAGGTCGACGATCGCGGCAAGATCTCGCTCGATCGTCTTGACAAGCCCGAGGCCCCTGCTCGTGCCGAGGGTGCCTCCGAAGGCGACGGCGAGCACTTCCAGCGCCGTGAGCGTCCGCGTCGCGAGCGCTCCGAGCGCAGCGACCGTCCGCGCCGTCCCGGTGACAACGGAGGCCGCAAGCCCCGCCGTCACCACGACGCCGAGTAACAGCTAAACATAAGCAGCTCAACAAGGGCGACTCCTAAGGGGGTCGCCCTTTTGCTATTCCCGGCGGGGGCCGCGGGTAAAGTTTCCTGCTCTACAGTCCTGCTCGCACGGAGAGCACATTAAGTGCTCTCCGGCTCGTGCGGAACTCG
>USPC01000003.1 GCA_900556605.1 uncultured Collinsella sp.
GTCCGTCTCGTGGGCTCGGAGATGTGTATAAGAGACAGGGCCTGCGCCTTACCGCTGCGCTTTTGCTGCTGGCCCTGTTTGCCCTGCTGACTGCGCTGGTTGTTCTGAGCGTGCTGAGGCTTTTTTGCCACGATCCCTCCCGGTGTTTGTATGCTGCACGTAATTGTAACCAGTCTTTTTGGGACGGGGCTAAAAAGACTGGTGGAGTACACGAGCTGGCGGATCGGCGTGTCGATGCGGGTGCCGTTTGTTTCCAGACTGTGTATCCCCGTGTCGAAGGGGCCGTCTCGCGCGCACGCCATGTTGTCAATGGGTTACAGTATGAACGGCGGCTACGTTTCCGCCAACGCACGAGAGAGTCGTCAACAAGGAGGATGCACGACGATGCAGCGTGCCAAACAGATATCGGAGTCCATCGAGCTGGGCATCATCTTGGCGCTCGCCGGTGGCTTTATGGATGTGTATTCGTACATTGGGCGCGATCATGTTTTCGCCAACGCGCAGACGGGCAACATCTTGCTGGTGGGCGTGAGCATCTCGGAGGGCAATTGGGCGCTTGCGGGGCGCTACTTCTTCCCTGTGGTGTCGTTTGCCGTGGGCATTATGCTTGCCGACCTGGTACACGAGCGGTTTGGCAGCGTGATTCACTGGCGCCAAGTGACGGTGTTCTTTGAAGCCGTCATCTTGCTGGGCGTGAGCTTTATCCCCGGTGGCGGTTACAACTTGCTCGCCAACTGCCTCACCTCGTTTGCCTGCGGCATGCAGGTCGAGAGCTTCCGCAAGATACATGGTCACGGCATCGCCACGACCATGTGCATCGGTAACCTGCGCAATGCGCTGCAAAACGTGGACGACTACATCATCACTCACAAGCGCGGCTTTTTGGAAAACGGCGTGCTGTACTTTGGCGTGATCTTTACCTTTGTGTTTGGCGCCGTGCTGGGCAACTGGTGTATTGAGCGCATGGGCCTGCACGCCATCGTCGTGGCGAGCTTGCTGCTGTTTGTCGCGTTTGCCATCATGTTCATCGACCGCGAGCGCGATTTGCGCTCTCGCTGGAAGCGTGCCTGCGAAGATTGGAAAGACGCCTGCCAAAAATAACGGCAGGATGCGGCAAGGGGCTGGCCCCTTTGTCGCACTGATCAATATTGGGGAGGGGACGGCCATCTCGGCCGCCCCTTTTTGTTTAGTGGTCTGGTGGTGACGATACCAGCTGTTGAAACGCTTTAACAACTTTGACGTTCTCACGCGCTTTTTGTTTCAAAAGCGTTAGGATGGGACATATAGCGCGGGGCGTAATGGATGCCCCGCACACGATGGGAGGCTATCAATGGCTAATCGTTTCGTTCTCAACACCATCTCTTATCATGGTTCCGGCGCCATCAAGGAGATCCCCGGCGAGCTCCAGCGTCGCGGCTACAAGAAGATCTTCGTCTGCTCCGACCCCGATCTGGTTAAGTTTGGCGTTACCGCTAAGGTGACCGATGAGCTCGACGCCGCCGGCATCGCTTGGAGCCTCTACTCCGAGATTAAGCCCAACCCCACTATCCAGAACGTCAAGGACGGCGTCGAGGCCTTCAAGGCCGCCGAGGCTGACGCTATCGTGACCATTGGTGGTGGCTCCTCCATGGACACCGCCAAGGCTATCGGCATCATCATCAACAACCCCGAGTTCGCCGATGTCCGCAGCCTCGAGGGCGTTGCTCCGACTAAGAATCACGCTGTGTTCACCATCGCCGTGCCGACGACCGCCGGTACCGCCGCCGAGGTGACCATCAACTACGTCATCACCGACCCCGAGAAGGTCCGCAAGTTCGTGTGCGTTGACACCAACGACGCCCCCGAGGTCGCTGTCGTCGACCCCGATATGATGGCCTCCATGCCCGCTGGTCTGACCGCTTCCACCGGCATGGACGCTCTGACCCACGCCATCGAGGGCTACACCACCAAGGGCGCTTGGGAGCTCTCCGACATGTTCCACTTTGAGGCTATCAAGCTGATCAGCGAGAACCTGCGCGACTCCGTCGCCGAGGCCAAGTCCGGCAAGCCCGGCTCCGGCCGCGAGGGCATGGCTCTTGGCCAGTATGTCGCCGGCATGGGCTTCTCCAACGTCGGCCTGGGCATCGACCACGCCATGGCTCACACCCTGTCCGCTCACTACGACACCCCGCACGGCGTTGCTTGCGCCATGCTGCTGCCGATCGCCATGGAGTTCAACAAGCCGGTTTGCACCGAGCGCCTGGCCAAGGTTGCCGTTGCCATGGGCGTTGACACCACGGGCATGAGCACCGACGAGGCTGCCGACGCCGCTATCGCCGCCGTCAAGCAGCTTTCCGCCGACGTGAACATCCCGCACGTCTGCGAGGCCATGAAGGCTGACGAGATCGAGGTTCTGGCCAAGGACGCCATGGCCGACGCCTGCTTCCCGGGCAACCCGCGCGAGGCGACGCTCGACGACGTCATCGAGCTCTTCAAGAAGATCTGCCCGGCTGCTTAACCTGGTTCGGCGGGCCCCGCCCGTTAGCCCCAGAATCGTCCTCGGACATGTCGGAGGCCCCGCTGCGCACTACGTGCGGCGGGGCCTCCTTCTGTCCTGCGGAAAGATTCTGGGGCTAACGGGCGGGGCCCGCCGGCTCGTTGTCGTGGCGGGCGCTGTTCGGAAGAGCTCGATGGGTCATCTCGCTAGGTAAAAAGATGGTTCGCGGTGGTATCGTTGCTGTGGGTTTAATTCGATATGAAAGGGTGACTTTGGTGTCCAAGATGGATTCTACGCTCTCCTATATTACTGACCAGTTGAAGGCGCTTACCTCGATTGCTTCGCCTACGGGCTATACCCGTGCGGCGACTGATTATCTGATGGAAACGTTGCGCGATATGGGCTTTGGGCCCGAGCGCTCCAATAAGGGTAACGTGCTGGTTGAGCTTGGCGGTGAGGGTGAGCCGCTCGTGTTGGCGAGCCATGTCGATACCCTTGGCGCCATGGTGCGCTCCATTAAGGACAATGGCCGCCTGCGTCCCACGACGCTTGGTGGGCATCAGTGGTCTACGGCCGATGGCGAGAACTGCACCGTCTACACGCGTGACGGCAATGTGTACACGGGTGTGGTTCTCAACACCGAGCCTTCGGCGCACGTGGCCGACGAGCCGGTCAAGACCATCGAGAAGAACATGGAAATCCTGCTCGACGAGAATGTCGACAGCAAGGACGATGTGCTCGAGCTGGGCATTCAGACGGGCGACATCATCGCTATGGGTCCGCGTACCACGGTGACGGAGAGCGGCTACATTAAGAGCCGCTTCCTGGATGACAAGCTGTCGGCGTCGATTCTGCTGGGTCTGGCCCGCGCCGTTGCTGACGGCGAGGTGTCGCTTTCGCGCAAGGTGTCGCTGCTCTTCACCGTGTACGAGGAGGTCGGCCACGGCGGCGCTTTCGTGCCGGCCGACACGCGCGAGATGATCAGCGTGGACATGGGCTGCGTGGGCGACGACCTGGGCTGCACCGAGCGCATGGTGTCGATTTGCGCCAAGGATTCGGGTGGCCCCTACAACTACGATCTGGTGACCACGCTGTCCAACATCGCGCGCGAGCTGGAGCTCGATTACGCCATCGATGTGTACCCGCACTACGGCTCCGACGTCGAAGCCACGCTCTCGGCCGGCTACGACATTCGCCATGGCCTGATCGGCCCCGGCGTGTACGCGAGCCACAACTACGAGCGCAGCCACATGGACGGCGTGCGCAACACCTTTGAACTGGTTCGCGCCTACGTTCAGCGCTAGGGGAGCAGCGGCCTCGGCTGGCACAGCAGTACCGACCGAGGCCGCCCACTGTAAGTTGCGGTGAAATAGGGACTGTTTAAGCGTTTAAAACCGCCAAACAGTCCCTATTTCACCGCAACTTAGGGGGCAGTGCTGTTATCTCTGCACGTGCCGTAGCACCTCAACGGCGGCGCTTACCTCTATCGTGCGGCGCTCGAGACCGCGGCGGATGGCCTTGAGGCGATTGCCTGCTGTTGCCCATGCGCTTTGTGAGAGGATTTCGACTGCCTCGTCGACGAACCCATCGAGATGCGACGCATCGAACCAATCGAGCGAGTCAGCAAATGCTAGCTGAGTGGAAGGGTCCGGACCAAACGGTTTGGCGGCAAATCCAAATTCCCCGGCAACGAGCACGGCGGTTGGCACGTTGTACCACAGGCAATTGCCACTATCGAACAGCGGTGCAGGCCGCATTTCCAGCGTGTCGACATTGCGGATGATGCCGAAGTTTCGCCAGTGGCGGTCGCTGTTGGCCAGGAGGGCATCGCAGACAATCATCTGCGACATGGATTTTCTTACCGTGGCTTCGTCAGCCCCGTGTCTGCCAAGAAAGCGACAGTATCGATCGTATGTTGAGTTTCCTCGCTGGCCACCGAGTGCGTCCCTGATATAAGCGGCCGGCACGTATTCCTCACGGCCATTAAGAAAGTCATCGCATAGGCATACGGGCCCGTCGAACATGCGCTCGACCGTATAGGGAACAAACTCACCTTTGGATAGCAGACGCCGATGTAGAGCTGTTGCAACCGCCTCGTTAAACGGTCGCTGATCGTCCATTCCGCATCCTTTAACCAGGATGCGAACGCCATTGCGGATCATCCAGGATTTGGGGAGCTCGCCCTCGGACGTATTGTCAGGATTTTTGAGTCCGATGCCCTCAAGCCAGCCTGAACGATGCTCGGGTGCCGACCGTTCAAAATTGTTTTCGAAGTAATTGAGGTGCTGCCAATTGAGCTCGTCGCAGTCGACCGGTCTTAGCCAATAGCAATCCGAAAGCGAAAAACCCAGGCAACGAACGGGCACTTCAATACCGCTGTCAATTCCCAGCTCGCGATAGCGCGAGATGAGTCCGGGGCGGACGTCGGGCACCGACCGGTGACTCCACCACGTGTTGAGTGCTCGTTTATTCACCGTTGGAGAAGAACTCGAGCACGTGCCAAACGGCATCCTTCGTGCATCGAGTATGTCGGCAATTTCAAAGGAAAACTCGCGCGTTGGATCAAACGAGACATGCGCGACCTCGTGGTCGGCTGACATCAACGTGAACTTGCGCCCTACGTCAGCTGCGGGACGGCGCCCACGCTTACGGACCTTTTGATAACCAATCGCGGAATCGTACTGAACCATTTTCCGCCCACCGACGATATCGCACGCGAGCGTTCCCGATGCAGCCAGTTGCGATATACGGGCCTTCGTAACGCCCAGCAGGCGCGCGGCGTCACCCATGGTTATATAGTTGGAAGTATTCATCTGCTGCATCACCTCGTTAAGCATTCTAATCGTTAAATATAGCAAACACAAACATCATAATACTTAACGAAGTTGCGGTGAAATAGGGACTGTTTAGCGGCTTGAAACGCTTAAACAGTCCCTATTTCACCGCAACTTATCGAGGAGTGCTGTTATTTGATGGCTGCCGTAACGGTGCCGCCGCCCAGGACGATGTCGCCGCGATAGACTACAACGGCCTGGCCGGGGGCGATGGCTCGTTGCGGCTCGTCAAAAGTTAACAGCATTTGCCCGTCTTCGTCACGCGTAAGGGTCGCTGCCTGGTCTTTCTGACGGTAGCGGTACTTGGCGCCCACGCGAATGCCGCCGGCATTGAGCTCCGCCTCCATGCGGTCGGCAGGGGCGCTCCAGATCCAGTCGTTGGCCGTGAGTGCTGTGGCCGTCAGGTCCTCGGCCTCGCCCAGATGCACAATGTTGCTGGCGGCATCGACGCCCGTTACGTACACGGGGTGCGCCATCGCGACGCCCAGGCCCTTGCGCTGGCCGATGGTATAGCGCAACGCGCCGTTGTGGTGTCCGACCACGCTGCCGTCGCGCCACACAATGTCGCCCGGTGCAGCGGGATGTCCGCAGCGGCGCTCGATATAGCCCGCGTAGTCGCCGTCCGCGATAAAGCAGATATCCTCGCTCTCGGCCTTCTTGGCGTTGATGAAGCCCTGCTCGGCGGCAATGCGGCGCACGTCGCGCTCTTTGTCCAGGCCTGCCAGCGGAAAGATTGTGCGTGCTAGGCGCTCCTGCGTGAGCGAATACAAGAAGTAACTCTGGTCCTTTTTGGGGTCCTCGCCGCGATGCAGCTGCCAGGTGCCGTCGGGCGCCTGGCTCGTCTTTGCATAGTGGCCCGTGGCAATGTAGTCGCAGCCCATATCGAGTGCCGCATCGAGCAGCGCGCCAAACTTAATATGGCGGTTGCAGATGATGCACGGGTTGGGCGTCAGCCCCTCCTGATAGGCAGTCACAAATCGCTCGATAACATTGCGGTCGAAGGTCTGCTGCAGGTCGAGCACATGGTGGGGTATCCCCAGGCGCTCGGCGACGGCCTTTGCATCGGCGATGTCGCGGTCGACCTTACTCATGCCCGTGACGGGATCGGGCGCGGGGCAGGTGAGGCGCATGGTGGCACCGACGCATTCGTAGCCCTGGCTTTTGAGCAGGTACGCGGTCACGCTGGAATCGACGCCGCCGCTCATGGCGACGAGCACGCGCTTGTTGTGCATGGGGAGGTTCTCCTTGGTGGCATGTGGCCAAAAAAGAAAAGCGGCGCGGGAGGCTGGTTCCGCGCCGCAGACATTGTAGCAAGTTCAGACGTCTCGTGGGGCGCCCTGATGGGATGGGCTCAGACTGCCGGGAGAGAGGAGGCTGGCTCGTCCCTGAGCTCAACCTATGGGCGACAGGCCCTTAGTCCTGGAAGAGCGCCGTGGACAGGTAGCGCTCGCCGGTGTCGGCAAGCAGGGCCACGATGGTCTTGCCCTCGTTCTCGGGGCGCTTGGCCAGCTGCAGTGCGGCCCACACGGCGGCACCGGACGAAATGCCCACGAGCACGCCCTCCTTGTGGCCCACGGCACGGCCGGTGGCAAAGGCGTCATCGTTCTCGACGGGGATGATCTCGTCATAGATCTGGGTGTCGAGGACGTCGGGCACAAAGCCGGCACCGATACCCTGGATCTTGTGCGGGCCGGCCTGGCCCTTGGAGAGCACTGGGGAGGTGGCGGGCTCGACGGCGACAACCTGAATCTCGGGGTTCTGCTCCTTGAGGAACTCGCCCACGCCGGTCACGGTGCCGCCGGTGCCGACGCCGGCGACGAAGATGTCGACCTTGCCGTCGGTGTCATCCCAGATCTCGGGGCCGGTCGTGGCCTTGTGGATGGCGGGGTTGGCGGGGTTCACGAACTGGCCGGCGATAATGCTGTTGGGCGTCTCCTTCTGCAGCTCCTCGGCCTTGGCGATGGCACCCTTCATGCCCTTGGAGCCGTCGGTGAGCACGAGCTGTGCTCCGTATGCCTGCATAAGCTTGCGACGCTCGACGGACATAGTCTCGGGCATGGTGATGATCACCTTGTAGCCGCGAGCCGCCGCCACCGAGGCGATGCCAACGCCGGTGTTGCCGCTCGTGGGCTCGATGATGGTGTAGTCGCCGCCGCGCACGAGCTTGCCGGCCTTCTCGGCCTCGTCAATCATGTTCTTGGCGACGCGGTCTTTAACGGACCCGGCGGGGTTGAAGTATTCCAGCTTGACGAGCACGCGGGCCTTGAGGTCCTCATCGGCCTCAAAGTGAGTGAGCTCCAGAAGCGGGGTGTGGCCGATAAGCTGATCGATGGACGTATAAACATTGCTCATGGTGAACCTCCAAAGTGTTCAAATGACTGGATACCGTTTGGTTTTACGGTGTGTGTAGCAGCGAAACCCATAAACCTTATGGGTTGTTCTTTTTGCTGTTGGCAAGCATAGTAGACAGTAAAGCCTAGTAACGCAATAGGAAATAGAAGATTATTACGAGGCGATTACGAGGCGATTAACCAGCTTGACGGGAATAGGTATTTTCAAAGCCAATTTTTCGGCTAGAATTGCTACGGATTAAAAGACCGAAAGGCAGCAATATATATGTTGGTTTCCACAAAGGGCAGATATGCCCTGCGCGTTATGGTCGACCTGGCCGAGCACCAGGCGGCTGGCCGCATTCCCCTCAAAGAGATCGCCGCGCGCCAGGGGATTTCGGAGAAATATCTGGAGAACATTTTGGCCACGCTCATCCGCGCCAATATGCTCTCGGGCATGCGCGGCAAGGGCGGCGGTTACGTGCTCACGCGCCCGCCCGAGCAGTACACGGTGGGCGAGATCTTGCGCCTGACCGAAGGCAGCCTGGCACCGGTCGCATGCCTGGACGGCGACTGCAAGGGCTGCTCGCGTTCGGACGAGTGCCCCACGCTCGACGTGTGGAAGAACCTGGACAAGCTCATTAACGACTACCTCGACGGCGTGACGCTCGATACGCTCGTCGCCCCCAACGAGGGCTACGACTACGTCATCTAGTCCCACCTGCCATTTGGGGACGGGG
Organism: uncultured Collinsella sp.; assembly: GCA_900556605.1. Taxonomy (GTDB): domain Bacteria; phylum Actinomycetota; class Coriobacteriia; order Coriobacteriales; family Coriobacteriaceae; genus Collinsella. Next base: position 8,381 of record USPC01000003.1, read on the forward strand.
TAGAAATGGTCGATTTTCTTGCCCTCTGAGGCTTGGCAAATGACAAGGCCGCCCATCGTTGCGATGGACGGCCTTCGTTTTGGCGTGTTGTGGCGGTCCGTATCCGGTCGCTTTAGTTCCTGGCGATGCTGTCGAGAATGCTGCGCATGATGGATACCAGGATGCTGCCCATAAAGGCCGATCCAAAGCCGGCAATGGAGATACCCGCGCCCAGCAGATTGACCGACAGGTAGCTGGCCAGCTCGAGCATAAAGCTGTTGACTACGAGCTGAAAAATACCAAGCGTGATAATAGTGAGCGGCAGCGAGATGACCGTCAGGAACGGCTTGACGAGCGAGTCGACGATGTTGAGGAACAGTCCCACGAAGGCAAAACACACCCAGGCGTCGGCTATGCCGAAGGGCTGAATGCCGGGGACGAGAAACGTTGCGATCGCGATGGCGATTGAGGTAAAGAGCCAGTTAAGCATAAAGCGCATGGTGGAAATCCTTTCTTGCGCAAGACGTGGCAAAGAGGCGTGAGAGGCACGTGCCTTTGCAATTCGGATAGATGCGCGGGCACGGCCCTGTTTGGGCGCCCATTGTCTCAGATATTCATGGAGCTTGCGTGCGTATTCGGTTTCAAAACGGCGTTCGTCCTAGAAAACGCGCCGCTGGCAGAGAGTCTTGTCGCTTTAGTTTGGTGGTGTGCTACACTGCTACGGGCAAAAGCCACAGGCGTTGCCCTATTGCATAGAACGGGCGAACGATGTCCGATGTCAGTATCAACTTCGATGCCTTTTGGCGGGTTTGGCGGTGATCGATGAATATCGAGAACATGTTTGACAAGCCTGATGTCAAGCAGCTGGTCCACGCATTTAGCCTTTTGGACGACGAGAAAGATATCCAAGCGTTCTTGACCGATATCTGCACGCCGCGCGAGATTTGTGATCTATCGCAGCGTCTGCAGGTCGCGCGTTACCTGGACGAGGGCGAGCCCTATGTCGAGGTTCAGGCGCGTACCGGCGCTTCGTCCACCACGGTGAGCCGTGTGTCCAAGGCACTCAACGGCGAGTACGGTGGCTACCGTAAGATTCTCATTAAACTGGAGGATGGCGAGTAGGCCGCGCCAAAAACGAATTGTGCAAAACCGCTCCTCCGGGGGCGGTTTTTTGATCCCCTGGGGACGGAGGAAATCTGTTGGCGTGGGGCAAATCTGTCCGCTTGGGCGGGTAGGATGGATACATTGATTATTGCGAACAGTTTGAGCGGAGGACCATGCCTGTTCGAATCTATACCACCAATGCCGGCACGGATTTGAGCGATGCCGAGTCGGCGTTGCTTGCCGACCTTATTGCCCGCCACGGACGTGCCGTGCTGCTGGCGCCTACGTTTGCCGAGCTCGACCTGTGCCGTCATGATGCGGCGGAAGCCGGGGTTTCACTAGGTATCGACTACAAGACGCCTACATCGTGGCTTCGCTCGCTTTGGGAGCTTTTGGGCGACGGACGCGGTTTCGTGGACAACCTGCAACGCCAGATGCTGTTTTCGGACATGGTAACGCGTCTCGACGATGCCGATTTGCAGCCGCTTTCGCGCAGTCAGGGCACGGTGCGCATGCTCGCGCGCATGGCCCGCGACGTGCTGCCGGGTGTGGCGGGGACGGGTGCCGAGCGATGCCGTGGAAACAACTGCCAACCGGAGCCAAAAAGCGATGCCGAGGCTCGTGTGTTCGAGCTTTTGCGCGCCTACGCGGGCGGTTTGGATCGTCGAGATATGGTCGAGCCCTGTGAGGCGGCCGACATTATGGCCGGTGCCCTGGCCGATAGCCTGCCGGCGTGCACCCGCGCCGTATGCGTGCGCGGTGTCACGTCGTTTACGCACGGCCTGCTCGAGCTGCTGTCTGCCGTGGCGAACAATGGGGGAGAGGTCGTCGTGCTGCTTGCCCGCGAGCAGGCGGCGATGCGCGAGGAGCTTGCCGCGGCATTTGATGCCCGCGGTGTGCTGTTTGAGATTGCGCCGCTGGGGGAGGACGCCGTCGCGTCTGATGTCGCTTGCGGGACTGCCGCTCAGCCTGTCTTTATTGAGGTCGCCGGTCCCCATGCCCGTGCTCATGTCTATGCGGACGCCGTCGATAAGTTGGTGAAAGCGCACAAGGAGTCCAAGGCCGATAAAGCTACTGCAATGCCCACCGACCCCGTGCGCGTGCTCGTCGTTTCTGCCCGGGCACCCCAGCTGTTCGGTGAGCTCGCCTCTCGTCTGGCGGCTCGCCATATCGCTGCCGAGACAACTGAGTTCACGGCGTTTTCCCAATCCATTGCGGGCAGGCAGTTTGCGGCGCTTTCCGGCCTGATCGAGCGCATGAAGGCCGCCGATGAGGGCACGGCGTCAAAGACCGAGTGGTGGCCCGCGCCGGAGCTTACCGACTGGATCTACAGTCCGCTTTCGGGCGCTGATGCCGTCAATGCCCGTACCTTCGATAAGAATATGCGTCTCTCGCGCAGCAAGACTACCGCGGGCGTTAAGAGTCTGCTGCAGAGCGTCCAGGGCCAGGTGAGGGGCGCGCGCAAGGCGGCGAGCGACGAGAACTGGTTTAAGAACGTGCCGTGTGTGGTTTCGGACGTGTTCCAGGCGCTGTGGCGTGACAAGCCCGTGACGGCGCTCAAGGCCATGCTTGCCGTTGCCGAGGCGTTGCCCGATCGTTCGCTGGGCAGCTTAGATGGCCAAGCCCGTCGCCAGGCGGAGGTGGCCCTGCTGCGCCACGCCATCGACATCCTTATGAATGGCGCCCGCGCGCTCGACGTGTCGCAGGCCGCGACCGTGCCCGTGCTCGATGGCATTCGCACCAAGGTGGACAAGCGCAGCACCGCCTACGATTACGAGACCTACGAGGTTGACCGTGCGCCACGTGCTCAGGTTCGTTTTGCTTCGCTTGCCGATGCGGCGGCTCTGCGCCCCGGCAGCTACGATGCCGTGCTGTTTGCCGATGTCGATCTGGACAGCTATCCGCTCTCGCACGAGGAAGGGCCGCTGGCCACGCTGACGGCGAGCCTTGGTCGCGAGGGCGTGACGCTTGAGCCCGCGGCCTTGCTGCGCGCGCGCTTTGGCCACGCGATGCAGACGGCACGCGGCCCGGTTACGCTCGCCCGTGTGACCCACGATCGCCAGGCGCGCGAGTGCTATCCGGCTGCCGTGTGGACCGAGTTGCGGGCGCATGCCGAGGCTGACGGCGCTAAGATCGCTGACGACGCTAAGGCCACTGACGCTGCTAAGGCAGCTGACGCCGACAAGGCTACTGACGCCGACAAGGCCGCTGACACCGACAAGGCGAAGTGCGTGGGTGAGGGCGATATCGTAAGGGACTTCGATCCCGCGGCAGGCGAAGGTCTCAAGCGCGAGCGCGTGACCTGTGAAGCCCCTCAGCATCTGAGTGCCGAGGCCGTGCCGTATTTGGTCCTGCGTCGTCGCGATGGCGAGGGCGAGGACGCGCCGCTCGTGCCGCGCCTGACGTCCGCCTCGCAGATCGAGGCCTATTCCACCTGCCCGCTGTGCTGGTTCGTCTCGTATCGCGTCAAACCCCAGTCCATCGATGCAGGCTTTGGCAACATGGAGAAGGGCAACTTTGTCCATGACGTGCTGGAGCACTTGCATGCACGTCTTCCGCAGGAGGGCATGGAGCGCGTGACGCCCGAGAACCTGCCGCGTGCACAGAAGCTGCTGCACGAGGTCTTTGACGAGACGTTGGCCGAGCACGCCGGCAAGCGAGGCACGGAGGGCCCGCTGGTGCCGCTCTCCCCGGTGGAGGAGCGTCAGGTGGCCGAGATTTTGCCCCAACTGGAGGGCGTGCTTGCCTACGAGTCCGAGGCGCTCACCCTCTTTGCTCCGCGCTACCTGGAGTTTGCGTTCAACGAGCTCCAGGTCGAGTATGCCGGTTGGCCGCTCGGCGGGCGCATCGACCGCGTGGATGTGGATGCCGAGAATCGCGCCGTGGTAATCGACTACAAGCATCGTTCGGGTGTCGAGGAGTTTAAGCTCGCTGACCCCACGGTGCGCGACGAGGAGTCGGGCGAGGCCCCCATCGACGACCCGCGCTGGCTGCCGCCCCATACCCAGACACTCATCTACGCGCAGGCCATGCGTCGGGCACTGGGCCTAGATACCCGCGCGGCGCTCTATTTTTCGACCAAGGGCGGCAAGCCCGCGCTGCGCGGTGCGGCGAGCGTCGAGTTGCTCGAGGAAGAGCGCGGCGACGGTCGCATTCCGGGCCTTAAGAAGGGCTTCCCGGGCGAGGGCGGCAACATGGACTTCGATGTGCTGCTCGATCGCGTGGAGACCGGCATTGCCGAGCGGCTGCGCGAACTCGAGGCGGGCGTCGTGACGGCGGTCGATCCGACATCGGCGCAAGCCGCGCATGCGCGCTGCTCGTATAACCACGAAGGAACCTTTGTAAGGAGGGGCGTGTAGACCATGGATCTTTCGACTTTGATGCCGCAACAGCTGCAAGTCGTCAAAACGCTCGACCGCCCGCTATTTGTCTCGGCGGGTGCCGGCTCGGGCAAGACCTTTACCCTCACGCGCCGCATCGTCTACGCGCTCTCGCCCGAATCCGGTCCGTTTGTCGAGCATCTGGACCAGGTGCTCGCCATTACCTTTACCAAAGACGCCGCGGCCGAGATTCGCGACCGTGTGCGCCGTGCGCTTATCGAAGAGGGCATGGACGAAGAGGCCCTGACGGTCGATGACGCTTGGATCTCGACCATTCACGGCATGTGTTCGCGCATTCTGCGCGCGCATGCGTTGGAGCTGGGCATCGATCCCGAGTTCACGGTGCTCACCGATACCGACGAGCTTATGGATCAGGCTGTCGAGCATGTGCTGGGGCGCGCGACGGCGCCCGATGCCGCGCCCGAGCTCGCCACTTCGCTTAAGGCCCTCTACGCCTGGTATCCCATGGCGGGCGAGGGCGGGACGTTTGGCGCCGGTACCACCATCAAAGGCCTGGTGCGCGACTTGCTGGAGCTATCGAGCCAGCTTCCGGGCGGCATGGACGATGTGTGCGTGGCGCGCGGCCAGGCCGACACCTCGGCGCTTGCCGATGCCTATCGTGCGGCGCTGGGCGCAAGCAAGGCCACGACCGAGAAAGCGCAGGTGGCACTCGACGCCATCGACGCGTTTGAGGCGAGCGGCAAAACCATGGAGGATGCGGCGCGACTCATGATGTCGTGCAGTATGCCTCGGGCGAGCAAGGCGTTTCCTAAGGAGCAGGTGGAGCTACTCAAGGCCGAGGCCGCCGATGCGTTTATCAATATCGTGCTTGCCTGCGGCGGCCCGGCGCTCGATGCGCTGGTGGGGCTTGCCCGTGCCGTAGAGGCGGAGTACCGTGCGCTCAAGGCCGACCAGTCCGCGCTCGATAACAATGACCTGCTGCGCATGGCGTACGAGGCGCTGCGCGACTACCCGGCTATTCGAGCTGCCTATGAGGGCCGCTTTAAGATGGTCATGATCGACGAGTTCCAAGATACCGACCAGATGCAGGTCGATCTGATTCGCTATTTGACGGGTGCGGGCGAGCGCGCGCTGTGCACGGTGGGCGATGCGCAGCAGTCGATCTATCGCTTCCGTGGTGCCGAGGTCGAGGTGTTTCGCCGCCAGGAGCGCAAGGTGGGTTCGACGACGGCGTCCGAGACGGTCACCACGTCCGATGCTCCCGCCGGCGAGCTCGTCAAACTCGTGCGCAACTTCCGCAGCCACGACGAGGTGCTGCGCTATGTGGCGCGCGTCTTTGACGGCGACACCGGTGGTTTGATGCAGGGGTTCTTGGATCTTGAACCGAGCGACAAACGCAAGGACAAGCTCAAGGCAAAGGCTTCGCGCCGCCAGGCGCTGTTCGTTGCCGGCGGCAGTATGCAGGAGCGCACGCAGGCCAAGGCCCGTGCGATCGCCGAGCGATTCCATGCGCTTGCCGATGCCGGCCAGCCCCAGGGCGGCATGGTGCTGCTGCTGGGTCGCATGACCAATGCCGACGTCTACGCGCAGGCCTTCCGCGACCAAGGACTCGACTGCGTCATCGCAGGCGGCTCGGTCTTTGCCCAGGCGGCCGAGGTGCAGACGGTGCGTGCCCTGGTCTGCGCGCTCGCCAATCCGGCCGATACGGCCCAAGGCCTTATGCCGCTGTTGGCCTCGCCGATGTTTGCACTCGGCGCCCAGGAGTTCCTGGCGCTGGCGACCAAGCTCGACGAGCAGACGGGGGAGACCTCGCGCCGCAACATCGATGCGGGTATCATGAGCGATTCCGATGTGCCGGGCTTGCAGGGCTTGCCGCTCGTAACGCGCGCCCGCGAGGTGCTGCGCTACGCACTGCGTCGCGTGGGGCGTGATTCGTTCGCTGCCATCGCGCGCGACGTGGTCAACGCCTCCGGCTGGTTCGTGCGTCTGGCGCAGCGCGGCCCCGAGGGCAAGGCCATTGCCGCCAACGTGCTCAAGGCGCTCGACGCCGTGGCCGAGGCAGAGGCCGAGCTCGGCAATTCTCCGCGCTCCATCGCGCTCGCCTTCGACCGCTTCTTGGCGGGCAAGGAGGCCCCGGGCGCCCTCAACGAGGAGGGCGACGGCGCGGTGCGCATCATGACCGTGCATGCGTCCAAGGGCCTGGAGTATCCGGTCGTGGCGGTTGCCGAGTGTTTTGGCGTGCGCAAATCGTCCGGTGCGGCACAGATGGGTCGCGTCGAGGGCGGAGCGCAAGTCGTGGCGCTGCCGGCGCGCTTCGATGGCGTTAAGCTTGCCGACGGAACCTTCGTGAAGGGCGATGACGTCAAAAAGCAGTTTGAACACGCGTTTAAGGGCAAGGGTACGTCGCTGTGGCTGCCGCCGGAGCTCATGGAGGACGTCTGTGCGACGGGTTCTCCCGCCGAGGCATTTGCTCGCCTGCGCAACGACGACCTGCAGCTTTCGCTCGAGGAGCGGGCCCGCTTGCTCTATGTTGCCATGACGCGAGCGGGCGAGCTGGTGATCTTGGCGATGGATGCCGGTGTGAGCCGCGGCAAGGTGATGGCGCCGACCTTCGATGTCGAGACGGATCTGACCTACGACGTGCTGCGCCGCATCCTGCCGACCGATAGTCTGGACATGCCGCAGCTCGATAGCGACCGTCTGGTGTTCGACAACTCCCAGCCGGGCGACTACGAGCTCATCTCGCTGGCGGACTTTACGTTTGGTGAGCAGGCGTTTGAGGCTAACGCTTCGCTGGATGCCGAGGGCAGGCTCGTTCGCGGCGATGTCGATGTCGCTGATAATGCTGCGCGCTCAACTGTGCCCGGTCCTGCCGACCCCAAGCCCGATGCGTTTGAGCTCGTGTATCCCCAGGCAGTGGGCGTGCGCATGGGCATCTGTCCGTTCCCGGTGCGTGACTCGTATAGCTACTCGTCAATTGCCGTGGCGCTGCATGCCGAGTCCGAGGACCGTGCCGCCGAGGCGCTTGTTCCCATGGACGAGTCCGGCGATGATGCGGAGTCGGATGGCTCGGAGATGGCCGATGCGGACGTGGCTGCTGTCGAGCCCGCCGGCAACCCCATGGCGCTGGGCTCGGCCTTCCACGCCGCTTGCCAGTGGCTCATCGAGATGGGTGCAGATGCGCTGCCCGTTGAGCGTGCCGACGCCCTGGCTCGCTTGTGGCGCCTGACGCCGGAACAGCGCGAGCGCTTCGATGTCGCTCTGGATCGCTGGCTCAAGTCGTCGGTTCGTGCCGAGCTGCTCGCGTGGCCGTGCATCCGTGCCGAGGTGCCGTTCTTCTCGCTGGGCTGCGAGGACGAGGATATCGCCCGCTACGGCGCCTATGCCGAGGGCGCCATCGATGCCTTGGCAACCGACCCGGCGGATCCGTCGCGCGCACTGGTCATCGACTACAAGACGGGCGGCACGCCGGATGAGACGCCGGAGCAGCTGCTCGAGAAACACGCCTTGCAGGCGCGCGTTTACGCCGACGTTCTGCACAAGGCGGGCTTTGAGGTCGTGACCGTCAAGTTCGTTCGCGTGGAGCGGGCGAATCCAACCATCTTCGTCAATCCCGCCGAACCTCAAGTGGTCACCTACAACCTCTAGTCCTCAGATAACTTGCGGTGGAATACGGACTGTTTTGGTCAAAAAAGCCGCCAAACAGTCCGCATTTCACCGCAACTGCAAGAGGAGCCGTGTGGGTTTGGGCTAGGTTCGGGTGCCGTCCGCGCTGTGCGGTAGAATCGTAACCCTAAGATCACGAACCCGCATCGGAGCTCATTACATGGCATTCGTCCATCTGCACAATCACACTGTTTTCTCCATGCTCGACGGCGCAACCCGTATCCAGGATATGGTCAACCGTGCCGTTGAGCTTGGCATGCCCGCCGTGGCCATTACCGACCACGGCTACATGTATGGCGTGCCCGACCTGGCGCTGGCCTGCGACGCCGTTAACCACAACACGCCCGAGTACAAAACCTGGAGTCACGACAGGGCCTTCTTGGAAAAGGACCGCCGCGACGAGCTGGTGGAGCCCGATCCCGAGGAAAGCCCGCGCGAGCATGCCCAGTATGTGAAGGACATGGCCATGTGGGACGAGAAGGGCAACATCGACGAGCTCAAGCCGCCCCTGGTCATCAAACCCATCTTTGGCTGCGAGGTCTACTTTACGCCGGACGAGACGCTCGCCCGCGACCACAAGCCCGAGCTCTACCACATGATCCTTCTGGCCAAGGACCAGGAGGGCTACGTCAACCTGATGCAGACGGTCTCCGAGGCCGCCGTACAGGGCTTTTACTACAAGCCCCGTGTGACGCTCGACAACCTGCGCCGCCACGCCAAGGGCATGATCTGCACCAGCGCCTGTATCGCCGGCATCATCCCCAAATACATCGACCGCGGTGACATGGAGGGCGCCATCAAGTGGGCCGAGACCTTCCGTGACACCTTCGACCCCGGCGACTTCTATATCGAGATTCAGGAACACGGCATTACCACCGACAACGGCCTGACCGACGAGCAGATGGACCGCACGCTCATCGACATCGCCAATCAGGTGGGCGTCAAGGTCATCGCCACCAACGACTTCCACTACCTGCGCCGCGAGGACGCGCCCGTGCAGGACGTCATCATGTGCATCGGCATGAACGCCAAGGTCGACGACCCCAACCGCATGCGCATGACCGGCTCGGAGTTTTACATGAAGACCGAGGAGGAGATGCGGGCGATGTTCCCGTATTGCCCCGAGGCCTGCGACAACACACTCGAGATCGCCGACAAGTGCTACGTGGAGCTGGACTGGGACTCCATCATCCTGCCGCGCTTCCCGTTGCTCGACCCCGGCGAGACGCACGAGAGCCAGTTCCGCCGCGAGTGCGAGAAGGGCCTGCGCCAGCACTACGGCGACGACTGGGCCACGCGCGAGATCGGCGGCGTCAACATCAAAGAGCGCTTTGAGTACGAATACAAGGTCATCTGCGACAAGGGCTTTGCCGCCTACTTCCTCATTGTTGCCGAGTACGTGCAATGGGCCAAGGACAACGGCATCGGCGTCGGCCCCGGCCGTGGCTCGGCCGCCGGCGCTATCGTCGCCTACGCCATGAACATCACCGCGTTCGACCCGCTCGAGAATGGCCTGATGTTCGAGAGATTCCTGTCCCCGCAGCGTACCGAGATGCCCGATATCGATATGGACTTCGACGATGAGCGGCGCCTCGAGGTCGTGGAGCACGTTCGCCAGCTCTACGGCCCCGAGAAAGTTACCCACGTCATCACCTACTCGACCATCAAGGCCAAGCAGGCCATCAACGACGCTGCGCGCGTTCTGGACTACCCGGTCTACATGGGCCAGCGCCTGTCCAAGATGGTCTCGAGCGACCCCAAGGTCAAGCTCAAGCAGGTGCTCGAAAAGCAACCCGGCAAAGAGGATCTGTTTAACCCCGACTTTGCCGAGGCCTATAAAAAGGATGACGACGCCCGCCGCATCATCGACACGGCGCTCTCGATCGAGGGCCTCACCCGTGGCGAGGGCGTGCACGCGTGCGCCGTTCTGATCTGCCGCGATCCCGTCAACGAGCATGTGCCCACCAAGCTCGATACCAAGGGCGGCGTCGAGATTACCCAGTACGAGGGCCATACCGTTGCCGACATGGGCCTGCTCAAGATGGACTTCCTGGGCCTGCGCACGTTGACGGTTATCTCCAAGGCCAAGGCCAACATCAAAAAGAACTTCGGCATCGACATCAAAGAGGAAGAGATTCCCTTTGACGACCCCGAGATCTTTAAGCTCATGGGTTCCGGCCACACCGCCGGCGTCTTCCAGGTCGAGTCCGCCGGCATGACGGCCACGATCAAGAACATGAAGCCCACCGAGTACAAGCACGTCGTGGCATTGATCGCTCTATACCGCCCGGGCCCGCTGGGCGCCGGCATGGTCTCGTCTTACATCAACCGTATGAATGGCAAGGAGCCGGCCGTCTCCTACGACGACCGCCTGGACGACATCCTGGGTGAAACCTACGGCACCATGGTCTACCAGGAGCAGGTTATGCTCATCTCCGTCGAGATGTGCGGCTTCTCCAAGGGCGAATCGGACTCGCGTATCCGTAAGCCCGTGGCTAAGAAAAAGATCAAGCTGCTCACGTCGACGGTGCTCCACTGGGAGGATGGCTCGGACGAGACCACCTACGACCACTGGATGAACGGCGCTATCAAGAACAACTACACGCGCGAGGTCGCCCAGAAGATTTGGGACGATGTTCTCGAGTTCGCGTCCTACGCCTTTAACAAGTCGCACTCCGCCGGCTACGCCATCCTGGTTATGCAGACGGCATGGCTCAAGGCGCACTATCCGCACGAGTACATGGCGGCCGTCCTGACGTCCTACACAGGCAAGACCGACAAGATCGTTCACTACGTCTCGGCGTGCCGTCACGACGGCATCCCCGTGCTGTCGCCAGATGTCAACGAGTCCGGTACCGAGTTCACGGCTACCAAGGAGGGCGTGCGCTTTGGTCTGGCCGGCATCCGCGGCGTGGGCACCGGCGTGGCGCAGGCGATTATCGCCGAGCGCGAGGCGGGCGGCCCGTTTAAGACGCTGCACGACTTTGTCGAGCGCGTGGATTCCAGCCAGGCAAACCGTCGCGTGATCGAATCCCTCATCAAGGCAGGCGCCTTTGACTCCACGGGGTATCCGCGTCGCCAGATGATGCACTTTGTGGACAAGAACAACCCCGAGAACATCATCGATGCCGCTGTGAAGCGCCAGAAGGATCGTGCGAGCGGCCAGACGTCGTTCTTCGATATGTTCGGCGATGTTGAGGGCTCGGGCTTTGAGGTGAGCGTGCCCGATCCGGATGGCCAGGAGTGGGACCGCCACCTTAAGCTGAGCCAGGAGAAGGATGTTCTGGGCATCTATGTCTCGGACCACCCGCTGCGCCCGTTTGAGTATGCGCTAGCCAAGGCACGCGACTTCTCGTTCTCGCAGATCGATACCGGCTACGAGGTGCAAAACCCCACGGGCGGTACCATCAACCAGGAGATTCCCGAGGGCAAGGCGCTGTGGTGGGCCGGTATGGTCTCGAGCGTGTCCAAGCGCGTGACCAAAAACGGCGACCCCATGGGTATTGTGCAGCTCGAGGACATGGAAGGCGAGGCCACGGTCGTGGTGTTCCCCAAGACCTACAAAGAGGCCGAGGGATACCTGTACGGCGAGGTCGATCCCGAGACCGGTGCACAGCTGTCCGATGCGTTTGTGCGCATTAAGGGCAAGCTCGAGCGCTCGGACCGCGGCGATCAGATCATCGCGCAGGAGATTGTGCCGCTGGAGCTCAACGAGGAGAGCAACAAGCCCAAGGTGTTTGAGGTCATGGTGCCCAACAGCCGCTTTAGCCAGGGCAATATGGCGCGTCTTGCCACGGTGCTTACCGCCAACCCGGGCGGCGACCGCGTGGAGATCTTTATCGAGCAGGTGGACGGGCGCGTACTGCGTGCCGAGGTGCCGGCCAAAGTCAACGCACGCTCGATTCCGCTGTTGGCAGAGGCAAAGGCCATCGTCGGCAACCAAGGCCGCGTGACGGTGATCTAAGGGCGACCTTGCTGGTCCGCGCGAGATTGGAGGAAGTGATGGCGCAGGGGACGTTTGTGCAGGCGCTTCGTAAGGAGGCGGCGCTTAGCAGCACCTTTATGAAGGGGCGCTCGCTCATGCTCAACGGCGCCGTGCTGTCGTTTGATGACTCCGGCTCGCGCTTCTCCAAAAACGTGAACATCGAGGGCACGGTGCGCGGCTCGCGCGGCGACCTGTACAAGACGCACGTGGTGCTCGACATGGACGAGCACGAGGTTGTCGACTACGACTGCGATTGTCCCGCCGCCTTCCGCTATTCCGGCATGTGCAAGCACGCCATAGCCACGGCGCTGGCGTATCTGGATGCCAGTGGCGCTGAGCCCGTCGAGGGTTTGCGCACGCCGGTCCGCACGTTTACGGTACCGCCCGCACAGTCCAAGCAGCCCACGCGCCCCGCGCCCACCGCATCTGCGGTCAACCCCAATTTTCCCTTCCCGGCGCCCGTCCCCACGAGCCCGAGCCTTGTGGCGGCGCTTTCCGATCTTTCGGACGCGCGCATGGACGAGGTCGTGGCCATGCGTCGCAAGCTCGCCGGCACCATTGACCCCGATGCGCCCAAAGCGGTGCTGGAGCCCTCGCTGGTGCCGTACTACAATCCGCTGTTTGCCGATCGCTTTAACTGGGCGCTCGAGTTTCGCATTCGCTGCGGTTCGGTGTCCTACGTGGTTAAGGATATCGACGGCATGGCCGATGCCTATGTGCGCGGCGGTACGTTCTCCTATGGCAAGAAGCTTACGTTTGCCCATGTGCCCGAAGCTTTCGATGACGTGTCGACAAAGCTGCTCGACTTTATCGCAATGACGGTCGCCTACCTAGGCGATATTACGAGCTCGCGCTCGGCATCGTATGACTTTGCCCGCAGCGGCTTTGTCGCCGAGCGTCAGTTGCCGGTATCCGAGTATTCCGTCGTGTCCGTGCTGGACCTGCTGCGCGGCAGGGCCATGTCTTTTGAGCCTGCTTGGTCGCGGGGGACGACGACGCATCGCGCCTACGAGGTGGCAGTCGAGCCGTCGCCGCAGGGGGAGGGCGAAGTCCCGGCCAAGCGCCCGCCGCTCCTTGCCGCCAAGATTGCACCGGCGGCGGGTGGCAGCTACGACTTGCGCCTGCCGGCCGATACGTATTGCTTTGTCGCGGGCGACGCAGCCTATCTGGTCGATACGCGCCGCGCGCGCCGTACCGACACGGCGTTTGCCCAACATGCGGCGTCGTTCCTTTCGCACTTGTTGCCCTGCCGCACGCCGGTCCATATCGCCGCCGACCAGGTGGGCGAGTTCTGCCGCATGGCGCTACCTATCTTGCGCGACTATACCGACCTGACCGCTCCCGCCGCGCTCGACGCCGTGGCACCCGAGCCGAGTTTTGCCATGGCGATTGGCGTCGACGATGGTCTTGTGACCTGCAAGATTACGGTGACCTACGGCGATTGGTCGGCAGATCTCTTTAGTCTTGGTGCTCCGGGCAGTCCCTTCGAAGAACAACGCCCCGGCGTGCCGCCCCGCGATACGGTGGCGGAGTTTCGCGTTATGGACACGGCGGCCCTGTACTTCGATTTCTACGAGGGCGGCCTGGCGTTTGAGGAGCGCGACGACGCCCGCCTGTTCCACTTGCTGACCGAGGGCCTGTCTGCTCTGTCCGAGCTGGGCGAGGTCATGCTCAGCGACCGCCTGCGCCAGATCTCGGTCCGTCCTGCGCCTAAGCTCTCGGTGCGCGCCACCGTCAAGAGCAACTTGCTCGACGTCGAGTTGGGTGCGAGCGGGCTTTCGGCGGCCGACCTTGCCATCTATCTCGATTCGTATAAGCGCCACCAGACGTTTGCGCGTCTCACGTCGGGCGACATCGTTCGCCTGGATGAAGGTGCCCGCGCTGCGTTTGGTCTTGCCGAGGACCTGGGCGTCGATGCCGTCGACCTGCTCGACGGCGTGTCGCTTCCCGCGTCGAGCACCCTTTTTGTCGATAGCATGCTCGCGCGCACGCCGGCGCTCAAGGCCGATCGCGACGCGGCGTTCCGCCGCACCGTCGAGCGCCTGGACACGCTCGGCAAGATGGACTTTACGGTACCCGCCTCGCTCAAGGCCACGCTGCGTGGCTACCAGATTGACGGCTACCAGTGGCTCGGCTCGCTTGAGCACCTGGGCCTTGGCGGCATCTTGGCCGACGATATGGGCCTGGGCAAAACACTGCAGATGATCGCGCACATTCTGGCGCGCGTGGAAGCGGGGGATACCAAGCCCACGCTCGTGGTATGCCCCGCGTCGCTCGTGTACAACTGGGCTGCCGAGTTGGAGCGCTTTGCCCCCTCGCTTGATGTGTGCGCCATCGTGGGCGCCAAGGCTCAACGCCGTGTGCAGATTGCCGGCGTGGCCGAGCACAACGTGGTCGTGACGTCGTATGACCTCATGCGCCGCGACATCGACGAATACATCGAGCAGGACTTTGCTCGCGTGGTGCTCGACGAGGCCCAGTACATTAAAAACCCGCTCACCCAGGTGGCGCGCGCCGCCAAGCGCCTGCCTGCCGGCGTACGCTTTGCCTTGACGGGAACGCCCATCGAAAACCGCCTGTCCGAGCTCTGGAGCATCTTCGACTTTTTGATGCCGGACCTTCTGGGTACGCGCGAGTCGTTTGCCAAGCGCTTCGAAAGCCCGGTCGAGCACGCCGAGGGTGACAGCGCCGCTCGTCTACAGGCGCTCGTGTCGCCGTTTGTGCTGCGTCGCGTCAAGGAAGATGTGGTGGCCGACCTGCCCGAGAAAATCGAGGATACGGTGATGGCGCAGCTTACCGGAGAGCAGCGCAAGCTTTACCTGGCCAACCAGGACCGCATTGCCCAGCAAGTGCAGCACCGCGAGGCATCCGAGTTTAAGAAAAACAAGCTCAAGGTGCTCGCCGAGCTCACCAAGCTGCGCCAGATCTGCTGCGACCCGCGTCTACACTACGAGGATTACAAGGCGGGAAGCGCCAAGCTCGATACGTGCATGGAGCTCGTCCACGGAGCACTCGACGGCGGTCATCGTATCTTGCTGTTCAGCCAGTTTACGGGCATGCTCGATATCATCGGCAAGCGCCTGGCCAAGGAGGATATCGCCTTCCTTAAGCTCACGGGCGCATCGTCCAAGGAGGGCCGTGCCAAGATGGTTGCGCAGTTCCAAGCGGGCGAGGTTCCGGTCTTTTTGATTTCGCTCAAGGCGGGCGGCGTGGGCCTTAACCTGACGGCTGCCGACGTGGTCATTCACTACGACCCGTGGTGGAACGTGGCCGCGCAGGACCAGGCGACCGACCGCGCGCACCGCATTGGCCAGCAGCACACCGTGACCGTGTACAAACTCATCGCCAAGGACACGATCGAGGAACGCATTATGCAGATGCAGGAGTCCAAGCGCGATCTGGTCAACAGCGTGCTCGGCGGCGACGGTATCTCGTCGGCACTGTTTACCCGCGAAGATGTTCTGGCGCTGCTCGGCGGCGACGGGCGCTAACCCGCTCGGGTGGGGCCGCCAGGGCGGATAGTACGCGCCGCCCCACCGTTCCCGCCCGTTATGTGTTCATTTGCCATGCCGTGGATGGTTCGCCTGCCTTTGGGCATAAGAAGCACCAGGAATATTGGCACATCAGCAAAGGAGAACATCATGGCGAAATTCTTTAAGGACTCCGACGGCAAGCTCGTTGCCGCCCTTGGCGACGGCGTTGCAACCCCTGCCGGCTGCACGGAGCTGACGGCAAACACCGAGGATGCGGCGCACGAGAAGCATGTGCCTGTTGTCGAGATTGAGCGCGACGGCCACGTCATTCGCGCACGTGTGGGCTCGACGGAGCACCCCATGCTGCCCGAGCACTACATCGAGTGGATCGCGCTTGAGGCCGAGGGCCGCCTGGAGGTCCATTACCTTGAGCCCGGCATGAAGCCCACGACGTTTTTCGCTGGCGGCTCCAAGACCGGTACCGTCTATGCCTACTGCAACCTGCATGGGCTGTGGTCCGCGACGTTCTAGGAGCGCGCCCCCGCTCGGGGTATCATAGCTAGCATATGCACATGCGAGCGCCGGCTGCATTATGCGGCCGGCGCTTTTACTACGACAACGACGATTTACGACGGAAAGGGCTGGGCCATGAAGCTCGCACTTGCACAGATCGATATGCGCCTGGGTGACATCGAGGGCATTTGCGGCCGCATCGAGGACCAGGCTCGCTTGGCTCATGAGCGCGGCGCGCGCGTGCTGTGCGTTCCGGCCCCGCTCTTTATGGGCGCCATGCCGGGCAGCCTGGTGGGCGCTGCCGATTTTGGGCACGATATGCTGACGGGCCTGACGGGCGTTGCCGAGCGCATCCAAGAGCTCGATATGATCTGCATCGTGCCCGCTGCGGTTTCGTTTGAGGGCCAGCCCCTGCTTGACTATATGATGCTTAAGGACGGTCGCGTGGTGCCTGCGCGCGCAAGCATCGCCCTGCAGCGTGGCGAGAGCAACGACGCGCGTTGGGTGCCTCCGGTGTTTGACGTGGACGGCGTGCGCATCGCTGTGGTGTTTGACCTGGATCGCGAGCTCGAGATGCTGCCGACCGGAGTCGACCTCATTGCCTATTTCCAGTTTAATGCGTTTGACATGACCGATCGCGAGACCGCCGCCGTCGCCGCCGTGCGCAGCGGTGCTTACCGCAAGATCGCCTCCAAGCGCAGCGTATGGTTTGCCTGCATGGCGCCGGTCGGCGCCTATGACGAGTCGGTGTATACCGGCGGGTCGTTTGTGCTCGACGATTGCGGTCGCGTGGTGGCCCAGGCGCCGTGTTTTGAGGAGAGCCTGCTGGTTCAGGAGATTCAACGCGGCGTGATGCTCGATGCCCTGGAGGACCATGAGCTGCCCCAGTTTCGCTCCGAGGAGTGGCTGTGGCAGGCGCTGGTGCTTGCCGTGCGCGACAATGCCCGCGCCCGCGGTGCGTCGCGTGCCGTGGTGGCGCTCGAGGGCGATTTGCCGTCGTCCCTGTTGGCAGCGCTTGCCGTCGATGCCTTGGGTCCTCGTAACGTAATTGGCTTAGTGCTGGGACGCAACCGCATCTTTACGCCGGCGCAGGAGGAGGCCGAGGCCGCCCGCTGTTCTGCTGTTCGCTCAATCGCCGAACGCTTGCACATTCGCACCGTCGAGCGCGATGCGCCGGATGCGGAGCGCGTGCTCGACCGCGACGTGTCGGCGGGCGATGCCGAGCGCCTGCGTTCGCGCGCGCTGGGCCTGATGCTCGAGGATACGGCGCTCGAGCTGGGCGCTACGGCGCTGAGCCCGCTTTCCAAGACCGAGTACGCGCTGGCGGCGCCCGCGCTGTCCGGTGGCTACCAGGGCGACTTTGCGCCCTTTGGCGATGTGTATCTGTCGACGCTCGAGTTTGTGGCACGCGTGCGCAACCGCGCCTCGGCCGTGGTGCCCCAAGAGCTCGTGACGCTCAACGCGGTGGAGGATTGCATGGATCGCGTGCTGGCGCAGGCGCTCTCGACGCTCGCCGGTCCGGTTGATATGCTCGATCGCGCGGCGCAGCTGCTTGGCGGGCTTGAGCCGGGCGAGGTCGATGGTGCGCTCGAGTCGCACGTGGACCGCAACCGTCCCTTTGACGACATCCCGATGGCCGCCGCCAAGCCCGAGGCCTGCTCGCTGCTGCTGATGCTCGTGCGCCAGGGTGAGGCTGCCCGTCGCATGCTACCGACGGCGCCGATCGTTTCGGCCCGTTCGTTTGTCGAGCGCGCCTGGCCGTACATGCTTGCGTGGTCCGATCTGGGGCTCAACGGCAAGGAGCGCATGACGGTTGATTCGCTGGCGCGCGCCGAGGTGCGTCGCTTTGCCGACGACGATACGAGTGACCGTATGCGCGGCGAGATGATGGGCATATTGGGCGAGCTGTTGGGTATTTCGCCCGAGCAGATGGAAGAGCTGCGCTCCGAGGACGGTCAGCGTCGTCTGCATGAGGGCATGAAAAAGTTTGAGGGCGAGGTCCAGGACGCCATTGATAAGATGATGGGCGGTCAGGGCGGACCGCAGGGTGGGTCCCAGGGAGGTCCGATGCCGCATCCGCCGGTTGATCCCCGACAGTTTCCGTTCTTCAGCCAGAACTAACTATGGGATGGGATTCGCTCCCAACCCCGATACTTCAACTAAGCGTCTTGGCCCCGTTGTGTTATTCTAGAACAGACGTTCGTGAATGATGCGCGGGGCCTTGCCTTGCGCTGTGCTTGTGACGAGGGGAGGTCGGCTTGGTTATCTTGGGTATCGACCCTGGTTTGGCCCATACGGGCTGGGGGATTATCGAGGAGCGACGTGGCGAGGTTCGCTGCCGTGCCTACGGCTGTATCGAGACCAGTGCGGGCAGCCCGCTCGCGGTGCGCCTGTCGCATATCGCCCGCGACCTCAAGGGCGTCGTCGAACGCTATCGCCCCGATACCGCGGCTATCGAGAGCATCTACTTTGGCGCTAACGTTCGTTCGGCTATCCCAACGGCGCATGCCCGCGGTGCTGCGCTCGTGGCGCTTTCGGAGTGCGCGCTCGAGATTGGCGAATACACGCCCATGCAGATCAAACAGGCCGTGGTGGGCACGGGCGCTGCAGATAAACGGCAGGTTGCCTACATGGTGCGCACGCTCACGCAGCTCGATCACGACCCGCATCCCGACCATGCCGCCGATGCTCTGGCCTGCGCCATCTGCCACGTTAACCTCAGCCGCACCCGGGCGCTTACCGGCGGCGAGTTCTATCAACAGAGAGGAACCGGATACTGATGATCTCCCAGCTCCATGGAACGCTTGTCGAGGCCACGATGAGCTCGGCCGTCGTCGATGTATCGGGCGTGGGCTTTGAGCTCGGTATTTCGGGCAGCACTGCCGCCACGCTGCCTACGCCCGGCGGTGAGGTTCGCCTTTATACCCGTATGCAGGTGCGCGAGGACGCCATGACGCTCTTTGGCTTTGCCTCCAAGGACGAGCGCACGATGTTCGATCGGCTCGTTTCTGTCTCGGGCGTCGGTCCGCGCCTGGCGCTTGCCGTGCTTTCCACCTATACCGTGGGACAGCTGTATTCCCTGGTAATGGCCGAGGATGACAAGGGCATGGCCAAGGTGCCCGGTGTGGGTAAAAAGACTGCGCAGCGTCTGATCCTGGAGCTTAAGAGTACCTTTGCCAAGGACAAGGGCTTTGTTCCGGTCGACGTAATTCCCGGTCAGGTTGCGATGCCGGTTCCCGCTGCAGCTCCCTCGGCGATCGATGACGCCCGTGCGGCGCTCCTCTCCATGGGCTTTAGCCCGCAGGAGACCGAGGTTGCCCTGAGCGGGTATGATGGGCAGGATATGCGTGTCGAGGATTTGCTCGGCGCGGCGCTTAAGCGACTCGGAATGGATGCGTGATGTGGGAAGCCGATGACTCTCAGGACCTGTGGGCGACGCCCGGCAACTCGCCGGCGGCATCCATGGCGCACGGTGAGCGCATGGTGGGCTCGGAGCTGACGCCCGAAGACCTCGATGTCGACCGTACCCTGCGTCCCCAGCGCCTGGACGACTACTGCGGTCAGGAGCATATCAAGCAGAGCCTTCGCGTGCTGATCGAGGCGGCGCAGAGCCGTGGCGAGACGCTCGATCACGTGATCTTCTCGGGCCCTCCGGGTCTGGGCAAGACCACGCTGGCTACCGTTATCGCCAACGAGCTGGGCGCTCAGATCAAGACGACGAGCGGCCCGGCCATCGCGCGCACCGGCGACCTGGCGGCTATCCTTACCAACTTGCAGCCGGGTGATGTGCTGTTTATCGACGAGATTCACCGCCTTAATCGCTCGGTCGAGGAAGTCCTGTATCCCGCTATGGAGGACTTTGCGCTCGATATCGTGATCGGCAAAGGCCCCGCCGCTCGCTCGATTCGCCTGGATATCCCCAAGTTTACGCTGGTGGCGGCAACGACCCGCTCGGGTATGCTGACCGGCCCGCTACGCGACCGCTTTGGCATTTCGTATCGCCTGGACTACTACACGGTCGAGGAGCTTGCCCAGATCGTGACGCGCTCGGCAACCATCCTGGGCGTGACGATCGACCATCCGAGCGCGCTCGAGATCGGCTCGCGCTCGCGCGGCACGCCGCGCTTGGCCAACCGTCTGCTCAAGCGCGTGCGCGACTACGCGCAGGTGCGCGGCAACGGTCCTATTGAGCTTGATATTTGCCGTCAGGCACTCGAGTTCTTCGAGATTGATGAGCTTGGTCTGGACTGGATGGACATTCGTATCTTGGAGACGCTTGCCAAGACGTTCTCCGGCCGTGCCGTGGGCCTGACGACCCTTGCCAGCGCGGTGGGCGAGGACCCGGGTACGCTCGAGGATGTCTATGAGCCCTACCTGCTGCAGTGCGGCTTGATGATTCGCACGCCCCAGGGCCGTCAGGCAACCTTGCGCACCTTTGAGCACTTGGGCATCGAGCCAGCCGTTTAGAGGCGGGTTTGTTTTGGCTGGTCTGTAAGCTATCGCTGAGCATTGGATAAACATATCGCCATTCATCGGTTACGGGTGTTTTACTATTGCGCGCCCGTGCTATGCTGAAATTGTCTTTTTCTCATTCGGTAACGAAAGGACCGCCCATGCCTACTGACATCGAAATCGCACGTTCCGTCACGCCGCTGCCCATTACCGAGGTGGCTAAGAACGCCGGCGTCGACGTAAAGCACCTGATTCCGTATGGCTTCGACAAGGCTAAGGTTGACTATTCACTGCTCAACGAGCCGACCGATCACCAGGCCAAGCTCGTCCTCGTGACCGCTATCAATCCCACGCCCGCCGGCGAGGGCAAGACCACCACGACTATCGGTCTGGCCGATGGTTTGCGCCGTCGCGGCGTCAAGAGCGCTGTGGCCCTGCGTGAGCCTTCGCTCGGTCCCGTCTTTGGCGTAAAGGGCGGCGCCGCCGGCGGCGGTTGGGCCCAGGTCATCCCCATGGAGGATATCAACCTGCACTTTACCGGCGACTTCCATGCTATTGGCGCCGCCAATAACCTGCTGGCCGCCATGCTCGACAACCATATTCAGCAAGGCAACCAGCTCGGTATCGATGTTAAGCGCATCACCTGGAAGCGCGTCGTCGACATGAACGACCGCCAGCTGCGCCACGTTATCGACGGCATTGGCGGCAAGGCCCAGGGCGTGCCGCGCGAGGACGGCTTCGATATCACCGTTGCCTCCGAGGTCATGGCAATCCTGTGCCTGTCCACGAGCATCAACGATCTCAAGGAGCGCCTGGGCGAGATCGTCGTCGGCTACAGCTTTGCCGGCGAGCCCGTCCGCGCCCGCGACCTCAAGGCTCAGGGCGCCATGGCTGCGCTGCTTAAGGATGCGCTCAAGCCCAACCTGGTGCAGACGCTTGAGGGTACGCCCGCGTTTGTCCACGGCGGCCCCTTCGCCAACATCGCCCACGGCTGCAACTCCATCATGGCTACGCGCATGGCTATGCGCTTTGGCGATGTCGCCATTACTGAGGCCGGTTTCGGCGCCGATTTGGGTGCCGAGAAGTTCCTCGACATCAAGTGCCGCATGACGGGCGTCCGCCCCAGCGCCGTCGTGATTGTCGCCACCGCCCGCGCGCTTAAGTACAACGGCGGCGTTGCCAAGGCCAACCTTAACGACGAGAACCTCGAGGCCCTCAAGGCCGGCATGCCCAACCTGCTGCGTCACGTTGACAATATCCAGAACGTCTATGGTCTTCCCTGTGTGGTCGCCATCAACCGCTTCCCGACGGACACTGAGGCCGAACTCGAGCTCATCGAGTCCGAGTGCCAGAAGCTCGGCGTTAACGTTAAGCTTTCCGAGGTCTGGGCCAAGGGCGGCGAGGGCGCGCTCGACCTGGCTGATGAGGTCATGCGCCTGATTGAGCAGCCGAGCGAGCTCAAGTTTGCCTACGAGGACGGCGCCGATGTTGCCGATGCCCTCGAGGCCGTCGCCACCAAGGTCTACCGCGCCGACGGCGTTGACTTTACGCCGGCTGCCAAGCGTCAGCTCGCCGAGCTGCGCGAGAACGGCTTTGGCAACCTGCCGGTGTGCGTCGCCAAGACCCAGTACAGCTTTAGCGACAACGCCAAGGCGCTGGGCGCCCCCGAGGGCTTCCGCATCACCGTGCGCGAGCTCAAGGTTTCCGCCGGTGCCCACTTTGTGGTCGCGCTGACTGGCAGCGTCCTGACCATGCCGGGCCTGCCCAAGGTTCCCGCGGCCGAGAACATCGACGTCGACAACGACGGCAAGATCACCGGCCTGTTCTAAGCCTGCTGCTTATAGCCGCTTGCCCGCCCCGCCGCGCCCACCAAGGCCCGGCGGGGCTTTTTGATCCTTAGGCACGCGCATGTCTTGTAGATACCGACGGCCTTTGCCCATCATAGGCTTTTGCGCGGGTAGAATGCATGGATAACTTGATGCTTACAGGCGACGGAAAGGAAACGTTGCATGGACCAGGACAAGACGACCGTGATGGGCGGATATGGTTCCGCGCAGGCTGACGATAGCGCCGATGCGACCCGCGTTGTTCCCAACCCCGGTTATACCGACCCCGCCGCGAAGCAGCCTTCTGCCGAACCCACACGTGTTATGGGCTATGGCGATACACCGCGGGATCCGTTTGATTATGCGCCGCAGGACCCGTATGGCAATGCACCGCAGGACCCGTATGGCAGCGCGTCGGCAGGCGCTTATAACAACCTGCCGCAAAATCCCATTCCGCAGCCTCAGCAGACGACGTATATGCCGCGCACGGCGCAGTCCCAGCCACGTTATGAGTCGCGCGATCCGTATGCACGCCAGCCCTATCGCGAGTACCCCAAGTCGATTCCGCAGTATGGTGAGGACGAGGAAGAGGCGCCGTCGCGTTCGTCGAGTGTGATCAAGAAGATCCTCATTGTGCTGGCGATCTTCTTTGCCCTCTCGATTGTGTTTGCCATCGTGTCGGGCATGCTCAACAGGCGAGGGAGTTCAACGGCCGATACCACTGCCGAGCAAACCGAGTCCGCCTCGTCTAGCACCGTCGATCTGAGCGATATCCCGGGGCAGTACTGGTCCAACGCCAAGAAGCTCCTCAAGTCGCGCGGGGCCGGTCTTTCGAATGCTGTGATTCTGACTGACGACGGCTCGACGCCTGTTGTCGATGCCAACTGGGTTGTTACTTCTGCCTACTATAACGACAACGGTAACCTCGAAATTCAACTCACGCACAAGAACAGCTCGGGCAACTCGTCTGACGGCCAAAGCGGCACCGACAATTCGAGCTTCAACACGCTGGAGGACCTGAGCAACAAGGCCCAGGAGCTTGGAGATAAGGCTCAAGAGCTGGGCGACACGGCTCAGAACCTCGGCGATACCGCACAGAACCTGGGCGATATGGCAACGAACGCCTGGGACGCGCTGCAAAACGGCATTTCGGGCGCACAGGGAAACTAGCGGCTGAGCGAAGCGGGGCTACAACTGCTCTGCCGGACGCTCGGGCGAGCTAAAGCCGGAGTCAAACGTGACGACGCATGATGCATCGGGTCTGCGCTCGTGCACGATGCGCGTGACGAGCTCCAGCAGCTCCTCGTCGGATATGTCAAAGCCGTCGGGACGCACCAGGTCAAACGAAACAAAGCCGTCGTGCTCGTGCAAGTCGTGGATGGAAAGCGCGGGGTCGATCTGCGCTACGCCGCGCTTGACCCAGCCGCGCAAGTCATCGCCGGTTGTTGCAATGGGGTCGCAGTGCAACGTGATGGCGATGCCCATCTGGCGTTTGATATCGTGTTCGATGGTGTCCAGGATCTCGTGGTGCTCAAAGGCATCGCCCTCGCCGGGCATTTCCACGTGTGCGCTGGCAAACTGGCGGCCGGGGCCGTAGTCGTGCACCATGAGGTCATGAGTGCCCAGGACCTGGGGGTACGACATGATCCTGTCGCGGATTTCCTGGACGAGCTTGGGGTCGGGCGCTTGTCCCAGCAGCGGGCTGATGGCGTCGCGCACCAGGCCCAGGCCGCTGATGCAGATGAAGATGCCCACGCCCAGGCCCGCCCAGCCATCGAGGTCAAAGCCGGTCGTCTGCGAAATAAGCGCCGCCACCAAGACCGAGCCTGAGGTGATGACGTCGTTTTTGGAGTCCTGCGCCGTGGCGATGAGCGTCTCCGAGTCGATGCGATCGCCCAGCGTGCGGTTGAACGCGGCCATCCAGAGCTTAACGAGCATGGACGTAGCCAGTGCCGCAAGGGAAACGAGCGTGTAGGCGGTGGGGGAGGGCTTGATGATCTTGGTAACGGACTCGAGCACCAGGTTGATGCCGACGGCACAAACGAGGACGGCGACAAACAGGCCGGCGAGGTATTCGTAGCGGCCGTGGCCATAGGGGTGACCTTCGTCAGCCGGGCGACTGGCAAGGCGGAATCCGAGCAGGCTCACAATGTTGCTCGACGCATCGGAGAGGTTGTTGAAGGCATCGGCGATAAGCGAGACGGAGCCGGCGAGCAGGCCCGCGATGCCCTTGGCTAGGCACAGGGTAATGTTGAGGCCAATGCAGATGAGACTTGCGGCAAAGCCTGCGTTGGTGCGGCAAATCGTATCGACCGGCTCGTCCACACTGCTGGGAACAAGCGTATGTACCAGCCGATTTACAAATAGCATGGCGTATCTCCTCGCATCCTCGTTTAAGGGGATAGTGTAGCTCGCATGAGCGCACCGTGCGCCGATGCTCAGAAAATGCAGCAATAGTCTGCCGGTGCTAACGAGCGAGCCTTCTCGTCTGCCCGGGCGGTCCATTTTGGGCCACATGGGTATGGGCATGTGCCTGCCTACCCGACATACTTAATGTCGACAGCCCCTGTGCAAAGGAGGACGTATCCATGGACGAGATGTTTGCCATTAAATGCCAAAACTGCGGCGGCCCTATGTACTCACACCAGGCTAAACGCAGCTTTGAGTGCGCCTATTGCGGCACGGTCGTTCCGTGGCAGGCCGATGCGGGGGAGCCCAAGAGCGCCCTGGGCATTCGCCATACGCCGCTGACGGTTGTCGATGGGCTACTTAAGCTCACCCATGTGTCGCAACTCGAGCGCCCGGAGGACCCGGACTGGTATTTCTTTAATTCACACTGGCGCAATCAGTCGGTTCTGGAGCATCTGCTGTGGGAGGACCGCGGCACGGCGCAGGAGTTCCAAGAAGCCACGCACGTGAGCATTCCCTGCCCCTTCTGCGGCGCGTCCTTTGAGGGGTCATCGACCCAGCGCGTGTTTGAGTGCCCGTCCTGCGGTAATAAGATCGGCGTTGCCGACCTACTCAAGCCCGGTACCTTTAGCAAGCGTCTGACCATGGGCGTTGGTGCCGAGTACGTGCCTGAGCAGGGTATTCCTTGCGAGATAACGCCGCAGCAGGCACGTGCCAACGCGCTGCAGCTGGTGCGCCAGTATCCCGATGCCTTTGCCGGGCACGACGTGGAAGACGCGATTCAAAATGACATGATGCTCTTCTACTTCCCCATGGCGCTCGCGGATTTGCGCATGATGGCGTCCTTCCCGGGCAAGGGGCTAAGCAAGGAGACCCTGGTGTACTACGAGGTGCTCGACTGGGCGTATCCGCGGGCAAACTACCTGGACGTTTGCCTTATGGGCATTTTGGAGCCGTGGGACTTTGCCAAGGTTGGGCCGTTTGACTCGGCCATGCAGGAAGGCGACTTCCGCGTTGTCTCCGTCGATGCGTCTACCAAGGACCAGGTGGTCATTGATAAGCTGGCGCTCGACATTGCCGGCAACGATGCCGAGGCGGTGCTGGGGCTCAATAAAAAGAGCATCCGCACCTGGGCGCGCAAGGCTCGCAAGCATAAAGACGGCCTGGTGATGGTACCGGTCTACTTTGTCGATCGCCCAGTGACGGACAGCCGCGATGGCGAGCAGGCGCGCATTGCCGTAAACGGCCAGACGGGTCGTGCGGCTGCGGTAGTGTTTAGCGACAAGCGTGAGACGCATGTGGTGGCGCCGCTCAACCCGAGCCTGCATCTATCGAACGAAAGCACCGTGCACGCCACGCCCGTCGAGGTCAAATACGTTAAATCGCCGTTCCTATACCAGATCGTACGCCGTGGAGGCGGCGAGCAGCCGCGACAGGTGGCGGCCGCAGCCGAGGGTTCCTACCGAGAGGAGAAGCCCAAACGCCGCGGTCTGCTGGGTGCGCTATTTGGGAAGTAGGGGGGAGTAGCACCGGTTGTTGCCGTAAGGTGATGGCCGGGGGTGCGGGGCAGCTCTCAGGAGTGCGGGCTGCCGTCTGATTGTTTGAGGGTGCCAGATGTAAATAAACAGTGGAGCGGCTGCAAAAGAGCCGCCCCACCGGGTAAAATCAGGTTGTGCCGCGGAACCCGCTCCTCAGCTAGTCACACTTCGGAAGCGCGGGCAACGCAGGTATTATCGTCTAAAGGGCCGGCTGCAACCGGCCCTTTTCTGTGGCAGCCAATGGACCCACATCAGACGAAGGCCGCGTCTTTGCCTGTCAGGTCACGCTCGCCAGCCACGGCTAGAATGTCGTTGCCGGCTTCCATGACCGGTATTGTTTCGTAGCGTGCGTCGCAACCGCGAGTGCGCCTGCGACGGCTGCGGTGGTTTCGGTCGCAATGTGCTGCTACCCTTGCGTTTCGCCATTAGTCGCTTCGTTGATGGCGCGGTACTCGGCACTCAGCTCGCGCGCCAGCTCTTCCTTGCTTGGAAGATACGGCAGGTATTTGGCGGCAAACACTTGGTCGTTGTCTTCGGGCAGCGTGTACTCGACGATCGAATCGCTTTTGTCCGCGCAGAGCACGATGCCTATGGGCGGATTGTCGCCTTCGTTCATGAGCTCGCGCGTGTAGTAGTTCACATACATTTGCATCTGGCCCAGGTCCTGGTGCGTAAGATCGTCCGTCTTAAGGTCGATGAGCACGAAGCAGCGCATCAGATAGTTGTAAAACACAAGGTCAATATAGAAATGGCGCCCATCAAAGGTGATGCGCCTTTGGCGCGCCTCGAAAGCGAAACCACGGCCAAGCTCCAG
Source organism: uncultured Collinsella sp. (assembly GCA_900556605.1). Classification (GTDB taxonomy): domain Bacteria; phylum Actinomycetota; class Coriobacteriia; order Coriobacteriales; family Coriobacteriaceae; genus Collinsella. Next base: position 35,481 of record USPC01000003.1, read on the forward strand.
CAGGAACTTCTGAAGATGCGTGATGAGCGCCTGCTCTAGATCGCTCTCGCGAAACGCAGTATCGTCCGAGAAACCTAAAAACTCCAGTACATATGGGTCGCGGATGATATCCTCGGGGCGACGAGCCGGGGCGCTCTTTTGGATTTCCTGGGTGACGGCCTCCTTGTCCTTGCTGGCAAGCAGGCGCTCGCGGAACATGGTGTTGATCTGGCGCTCGAGCTGACGCGTGCTCCAGCGAGAATCGGCACATTCGTTCATGTACCATGTTCGAGCATCAGGGTCGGTTATACGCGATAACCTGCGGTAATGTGTCCAATTCAATTCGGAACGCAGCGCGTTCCGAATTGGGAACGCAAGATAAAACTGACGCATGTATCTTAAGCTTCTGGCGTTGAAGCCTCTGCCAAAATCCTTAGTCAATCTAACGGCAAGTTCGTCGATCAGTGCATCGCCATACTTGGCGCGCTCCTCTCCGCCCTGTTCATCAACAATACTCTTGCCGATCTCCCAATATGCCTCAACCATCGCAAAGTTAACGGCGGTATAGGCCTTGTCGCGAGCGGCGTTGAGAATCGAGGAAACCTGCTTGTAAAAAACTTCTGGCACGATTGCCGATTCCCCGCGGTTTGCCAGTTCACTCATCAATATCGCCCGACTTTCCTCTTGAGGACGCATCTTTATTGCATTTAGTTTAAAGACTCGTACGGACACGAATCGCTGCGCTGTCTGGCAACTTCGCATGGAGGCCTTGCGGTGACTAAAATTTGGCAATAGAGACAGTTTTCACGAACCCCATGGGAGTGACATGCATGGACAACAACACCTTGCTGTTTCAGGACAAGGGCTCGGGTAGGTTTAAAGACGTCAAGATCTACCCCAACCGTATCGAGGTGCTCAGGAAGGGCACTTTCGGCGGCAAGCACACCGAGATTGTCTATCTTAAGGACATCACGGGCGTCAATAGAATCAAAGGCCGTGATGTTTTTCTGCGTAACAGGCTGTTGACCGCTTGCGTCTTTAGCCTGAGTAGCCGTGCGAAGGCCCAGGAATTTGTGAACGCGCTGAACATGGTGATGTAGCCGATAACGGCGTTCGGTCCAAGGTAAAAATCGGGGCGCAGAACGGTATTCTGCGCCCCGATTGAGTTGATGCGCCCAAAAAACTGGCTTGCCTATTCGTTAACGTCCTCGGTATTGTCGCGGTCACTGGCAAGCATTGCTGCGCCGGCGACCGTCGTCGCTACGGCGGCGGCAGCGAGCCCGGCGGCAACGCCAGAACCGTCGCCCGTGTTGGCGAGCTTTCCGCCCGAGCTCTTGCCCTGGTCTCTCTTGTTGCCCTTGCCGTTCTTGTCGGCGCTGCCTGCGTTGGAACCCGTGCCGCTGCCGTTGCCGCCCGCACTGCCCGAGGCCGCTACGGTAAAGCTTGCGGCTCCGTCGGTGGCAAGCGTGTAGTTTTTCGCCGCGTCGCCCAACAGGCCTTTCGCACGCACCCAATACGTCCCCGCGGCAAATGCCTCGCCCTCGGCCATCGCCGTTCCCGGAGCGCCGTTCGCGTCGTGCACAAACTCGAGCTGGGCCGTGCAGGCATCGGTTTCGAGCTTGCCCTCGAGTGATGCCGCAATCTTGGCGCGCACGTCTTCGCCGGCCTTAAGGCCTTCGAGTCCCTCAAAATGGGGCGTCAGCGCGCGTGGATCGATATCGATGGGCACAGAGCCCTGCAGCCCCGTAACGGTCTCGTTGCCCAGGGCGTCGACATCCACGTATTCAATGGCAAACGCATGGCCCGAAGCTGTCGCGTTGAGCGCGTTGCTGCTGTCAGCAAGGCGGAAATGACCCTCGCCAACGGTCTTGCCATCCTGGAATGAGGCATCGCTCAGCGAGTCGCCGTACGTCATGCGCATGCGGGTCGGGAGATAGTACGGGAGATAGTACGAAGCCGTCTGCTTGTGCTCCGTATCGTAATTGCGCTGGTAGATGCTCCGGGCCAGCGCCGCATCAACAAAGTCGGATGCGATGATGCCAATGTGCTTGAGGTAATCTGACTTTGTATCCTCGGTGCCGCTGGGGTTGATGTACGGCTCTTATACAGATGCTCGTTGACTACTCGTGCCGAGGTAAAAGGATTGCCTCCGTGCGACAAGCCCGTGCAGCTGGTGTAGTTGATAGACCAGCAGCGCTCCAGGACTTGCTCCTTGGCCCCGTTATCGTCCTCGACATCTACCTCGTTGCGCGTGCGCCCGGTCGTTTCCTTCAGCGCATTATCGACCCAGCTGAGCTTGTCGGTTCCCGTGAGTTTGTACTTGTCCTGGGCGTATACCTTGGTGCAATAGGGCTCTTTGTCGCCTGTTTCTCCCGCGGCTTCAAAGCCCCGCGCGTCTTGGACGAGACACATAGTGGCGCTGTCGGAGTGAGCCTTGATCTTGTCATCCCATTCGGTAAGGTCGAGGCCCCACGTGTGGCCGCTTACACTGTTGCCGGCGAGCCTAAATCGACGCAGCAGAACGATCTTTCCGCGCACCTCGTGTAGCGCGGGGATTCGGCTCGACGTATAGAACAGTTTGGGGTTGTCGTCCAAAACCTTGGCGAAAGCCGTCGTAACACTTTCGTCGGTAGCCTCGTCGTTGCCTCGTGATACAAGCATGATGAGCGCTTCTGTCGGGTTTTCGTTCAAAAACGTTTTGAAGTAGCCTATGACATCGGAAAGATGCATAAAGTACGCGTCTTTTTTGAGCAGGTAGTAATCCCCGTGGTCGATACCGGGGTCGTCGCCCTTTCCGAGCCGGATATCAAAATAGCGAATGCCTTCGAGCAACTGCGTGGGAATGTAATCCTGCTGGCATTTTACTTGCGAGGATTGGGGCTCAGTGTCGTTGTCCACGCTGCAGGTGCCCGAATCGTGCGTACCCGGGATGCTCAGCTCGTCGAGGAACTTGTTGTCGTCGACGTATTTCATCCAACATGGCCCATCGACGTAGCTGCTGTACGTGATCCAGTCGAGGCTGCTAACCGTGGCATCGTTCTTTTTCATGTCGTAACCGATAAGTTCGAGCTCCCACGGAATGCTCTTACTCTTATGGCAGATCTTATTGTTGTCCTGGTCTTCGCCGTTCGATTCTATTGCCAGGTACTTAATGTCTTTTTTCTCGGTTTCTTTCTCGACCGTGCGGTCTCGGATGATATAGGTTCCGTTTGATTGACGCTCGAACGCAAAAGCGCGGCTGGGCTTGTTGTCATACTCGCCGCCCCATACGTGGATGACCTTTCCATCTTTGTCAGAGTCGTCGTCGACCGACCAAATGCTGTAGCCCGTCTTTTTATGCTCTTCGAAATTGAGCAAGGTGCGGATAGCATACCAGTTTGTATCGTCATTCTTGGTCGTTACGTTCTCAAGGATGAGCTTGCTGGACGTGCCGTCGTTAAACAGGTGGCAGACGTTGCCGCGAACGTTGCCGTCTTGGTTGACGCTCGCGGTGCGAAAATAGCCCGCGGGGCGAAGGCGAATGACGAACTTGTCGAGGGTGGCCGCCGGTGTGGGCGTGTCTTCTGCAAATGCCGCGCGCATGGGAAGGCCCAATCCCGCGGTTTCGGGCAGGCTTGCAAGCGGCGACAACGCCGCAAGTCCTAGGCCCAGCGTAAACGCTCGACGACTGATGGCGTGGTGTTCGGTCATAACTCCTCCATTCGCAGGGTGCGGTAATGCGCTCATTTTGGTCACTATACTGCCCGGATGTTTAAAGGTGTCGGCTTAAATTGTGTGCGCGGCGCTATAAATCGGCGGGCGGACGTGTTTGGGTGCTTGCCGTTTTCGTACCGTTGCCACATTTGGGGTGGTTCCGGCGTCCGGCATCCTCGCGTTCGTCAGGTGCCGGCATAAGAAAGGGAGGGTCGGTTTACCGGCCCTCCCTTAGTACGAAACGCTGGGGCACCGTCGCTTGTTTGCACTGCGCCCGTGTTTCCCGCTGCGCTCGCCAGTTGCTTAGCGCTTGATCTCGATATCGTCGAGCTTGACGTCCATGGCCTCGGTCTTGGCTTCGGCGATGTCGTCGGCAAATTCCAGAGACTTCATCATGGTCTCGACGGCGTCCTTGTGCTCCTCGACGTTGTCGATGCTCACGTATACGCTGCCGCCGCCTGCTTCGGTGAAGTACTCAGTCGTCACGCCGCCCGAGTGTGTATAGGAAGCGTTGCGCCAGGTCTTGCCGTTGTACTTGACGGGATCATTCTCGGTCCACTCAAAGTTGGCCTTCCATTTGGCCTCGTAGTCGAACAGCTCGTCAGCGTTCTTGTCAGAGTCGAAGACGGGGATGAAGCGGTCGCTGGCGTGCTCGCTCTCGGTGAACTTAAACTGGGCCCTATCGGCCGTGTCGCCTGCGACGTCCGTGATTTCGACGCCCTCGGGCACCTCGACCTTAAACCAGATGAAGTCGGTCCTCATATCCACGGCTGGCTTTTCTGCGCCGCCGCCACCGCCACTGCCGGTAGCGCCGCCGCTTCCGCCGCAACCCACCAGGGCAACCGCGGCAAAGAGACTGATGCAGAGGGTGAGAATCGCAAAGGCCTTCTTTTTCATGGTCGTGTCCTCCTCGATCTGTAACCGCCCATGGATTACCTGCCTTTACTGTACGCGTGGACGGCTCGCTAGGGTGGGCCATGTGTCCCATTCTGAGGGCTGGAATTGCGCCGACAAGTGGCAATATGCGCGGGTCCAAAAGAGGGGAGGGCCGATGCTGTCGGCCCCCCCCGGGTTGGGCGCCCGTTGTTTTAATGGGCGCATGCGCGCTGGTGCGCGTAGGCGCGTGCGGGTGTCCCGTTACTTGATCTCGATGCTCGAAATCTCGACTTCGCGTGCCTCGGAAACTGCCTCTGCCATGTCATCGGGGAACTCGATGGAGTTGAGGAGCGCCTCGGCTTCTTTCTTGTGCTGGTCGAAGTTCGAGATGAGGACGTAGACGCTTCCCGGCTCAACGTCGGTAAAGAGGAGGGTTGTGATGCCACTGTTGTCCTCGTACGTTCCGACGAGCCACGTCCTGCCGTTATACTCGACGGACCCGCCATCCTTCCACTGGAACGTATCCCCCTTCTTTTCCGCCTGGTCGGCGTGGGATTCCTCGGCAGTCAGCGCTTTTTTCCAAACGGGGATAAAACGATCGGCCGAGGCGTTCTCGTCTTCGGGGAAGGTGAGCTGGACCCTGTCGGCATTCTTGCCGGCGGAGTCGCTTACGCCGACGCCCTCGGGCATCTCGACCTTAAACCAGATAAAGTCGGTCTTCTTGGCGACGGGGGTCTTTTCCTTGCTCTCGCTCTTGGAGGCGCTGCTGCCGCCCGATGCGCTCCCGCCGCAGCCGACAAGGGCAAACGCGGCAAAGAGGGCGATGCAAAGGGAAAGGATCGATAGGGTCTTTTTCTTCATGGTGGCGTCCTCCTTGTCTGCCAGGGACATCGTGTGCCGCGGATCGCTGGGGCGGCGGTTGCGCGTGCACATGACGACTTTGTTTGCTGTGCGGTGATTCCTCCATTCGTCGTCCGGTGCCGTGATGAGCGTTGCCCCAACATGGGGCTCCTTACCTATATGTATGCCCTAGTTGCCGCTGCCCGGGAGTCTCGAAACGTGGGCCATGTGTCCCATGTTTGCGTTGGCATGGCCTATCGTTCGTCATAGAAATCCGCGATGGCCAGGTGTGCTGACGCCCATGTGCTTATGGGCTAGACTTAGCACCATTACGTGTTCGATGCGGTTGGTCGGCGGTTGCCGCCTGACCGATGTATATGACTTGAAGGTGCGTGCGTATGAGCCAAGAGATGATGGATAAAACCTGTCGAGAGTTTGCCGAGGCACTTGCCGCACGCGAGCCGGTTCCCGGCGGTGGCAGCGCGAGCGCCTTTGTGGGCGCGCTGGGCGCCTCGCTGTGCGGAATGGTTGCCCGCTACGGTGCGACCAATCCCGCGCTTGCTGATCGTGCGGATGACCTGACGCGTGCGTTTGCCCATGCTGATGAGCTGGCCCAGGAGCTTGTCGAGTTGGTTGCCGAGGACGTTCGTGCCTATGGGCAGGTGTCCGCGGCATACGGTATTCCGCGTGACGATCCGGCTCGAGCGACCGCGATTCAGGATGCGCTGCATGTGGCCGCTATGCCGCCGTATCGCATTATGGATGCCTGCGGGCGCGCGCTGGCGCTGCTCGAGGACATGGCCGACAAGGGTTCGCGTCAGCTGCTGTCCGATGTGGCGTGCGGCGCCGTGTTCTGCCGTTCCGCTATGCAGGGCGCGAGCTTGACGCTCTTTGCGAACACCACGTCTATGAAGGATCGCGCTCGTGCTGAGGAGCTCGAGACGGCGTGTGATGAGTTGCTCGACATGTGGTTGCCGCGCGCCGATGCGCTGGCGCGCCGCGCCGCCGACGCCGCAAGGAAGAGGGGATAGCCATGGCTGAACTGCTGAAGGGTGCCCCCGTTGCTCGCGCTTTGACTGAGGAACTTGCTGCTCGCTGCGTGGCCTTGCGCGAGCGCGGCGTTGTGCCGACGCTGGCTATCGTGCGCGTGGGTGAACGCGAGGACGACCTATCCTACGAGCGCGGTGCGCTCAAGCGCTGCGAAAAGGTTGGCATTGAGGCTCGCCGCGTTTTGCTTCCTGCCGATGTTTCGCAGGACGAGCTGTTGGCGGCCATCGAGGACATCAATACCGATTCGTCTGTTCATGGCTGCCTGATGTTCCGCCCGCTGCCCGCCGGCCTTGACGAGGATGCGGTTGCCGCGGCACTCGATCCTGCCACGGACGTTGACTCCATGACGCCGGTTTCGCTGCTCACCACGCTTTCGGGGCGCGGCGAGGGTTTTGCCCCCTGCACAGCCGAAGCCGTGCTTGCTTTGCTGGATCATTACGGCGTTGAGCTGGATGGAGCTAAGGTTGCTGTGGTCGGGCGCTCGCTGGTGATCGGGCGTCCTGTTGCCGCCATGCTTACGGCGCGCAATGCGACCGTGACGACGTGCCATACGCATACGCGCGACCTTGCTGCCGAGTGCCGTGCTGCCGACATTGTGGTTGCCGCCGTTGGACGCGCGCGTACGATTGGCGTGGATGCGGTTCGCGAGGGCCAGACGATCATCGATGTTGGCATTAATTGGGACGAGGCCGCTGGCAAGCTGGTGGGTGACGTCGATTCTGATGCTGCGGAGCCGGTCGTTAACGCCATCACGCCCGTGCCGGGCGGCGTGGGCGCTGTGACGACGGCGATCCTCGCTAAACACGTGATCGAAGCGGCCGAGCGCGCATCGAAATAGGCGTTTTGGGCTGTTTGAGGGGTTAGCTCTATACCCCGTGGACAGAAAATGCCAAATATGAGTACTGTTGCCAAGATAGTCACATATATTTTAGGCCAAATAGGTTCTCTAACGATATTTATTATCGATAGAGAGCCTATTTTATTGGACCTATGAGGAATTACATCATCTAATTTTTGAACAAATGTAGACTTTCGACACCCATACGTAGCAAAATTGCTGTTACTAAATTGGTGACAGTACTCATATTTGGCATTTTTTGACCACAGGGGTTGCCAGCGCCGTGGTTTCGCCCTTTCTGCGCCGAAGCGATACACTGTTATCGTTTGATTTCTTCGCTCAAGGAGGATGCGCATGCCGTGCACAACGATTTTGGTTGGTAAGAACGCGAGCTACGACGGGTCGACGTTGGTCGCCCGCAACGAGGATTCGTCCAACGGGGTGTTTGAGCCCAAGCGTATGCGTGTGGTGCATCCCGACGAGCAGCCGCGCGTCTATACGAGCGTCCTGAGTCACCTGACCGTTGAACTGCCCGATAACCCCATGCGCTACACGAGCGTCCCCGATGTTGTCCCGGGCCACGGCATCTGGGCCGAGGCCGGTTTCAACGAGCTCAATGTGGGCATGTCCGCAACCGAGACGCTCACCACCAACGAGCGCGTTCGCGGCGCCGACCCGCTCGTCGACTACGTGCCCGCCAAGGGCAACGAGGACGAGGACGGCTATGTTCCGGCGCAGCCCGGCGGTCTGGGCGAGGAGGACATGGTGACCCTGGTGCTGCCATATGCCAAATCCGCCCGCGACGGCGTACGCATTCTGGGTGACCTGCTCGAGCGTTATGGCACCTACGAGAACAACGGCATCGCCTTTAGCGATGTGGACGAGATCTGGTGGCTCGAGACCATCGGCGGTCACCACTGGATCGCCAAGCGCGTGCCTGACGACGCCTATGTGACCATGCCCAACCAGCTGGGTATCGACAGCTTTGACCTGGATGACGCCGAGGGCGCCCAGGCCGACCACATGTGCTCCGCCGACCTGCGCGCCTGGATGACCGAGTGGCATCTGGACCTGACGCTGGGCGTTGAGGGCGACGGCCCGGCTGCGGTCTTTAACCCGCGCGAGGCCTTTGGCTCGCACAGCGACAGCGACCATGTCTACAACACGCCGCGCGCCTGGTACATGCAGCGCTGCCTCAACCCCAGCGACGTGTGGGATGGCCCCGACGCCGACTACACGCCCGAGAGCGACGACATTCCCTGGAGTCGCGCGCCCGAGCGCAAGGTGACCATCGAGGACATCAAGTACGTACTCTCGAGCCACTACCAGGGCACGGAGTACGACTGCTACGGCAGCAAGGGCACGCCCGCCACGCGCGGTGCCTATCGCCCCATCGGCATCAACCGTAACAGCCAGCTCGCCGTGCTGCAGCTGCGCCCCTATGCGCAGCCGGCCTACCGCGCCGTGCAGTGGATGGCCTTTGGTTCCAACTCGTTTAACGCGCTGGTTCCGCTGTACGCCAACGTCGAGACCATGCCCGAGTACTTTGCCGACACGCAGGCTCGCGTGACGTCCGAAAACTTCTACTGGGCCAACCGCCTGATCGGCGCGCTGGCCGACGTCCGCTTCCATGAGTGCGGCCGCGCTGTGGAGGACTACCAGGAGAAGGTCGGTGGCATGGGCCACAAGCAGATCCATGACGTCGACGCTGTCGTAGCCGTTCTGCCCGAGGCCGAGGTGCCTGCCGAGCTTGCACGCGCCAACGAGGTCTTTGCCGAGCGTGTTCGTGTAGAGACCGATGCTCTACTGGGCAAGGTGCTCTACACCACGAGCTGCGCCATGAAGAACTCTTTCGCGATGAACGACAACGTGAGATAGGGATTTCCCGTCGATCGAATAGCTCTAAAACGCTTTGTCGCTTTCACTCAATCTTGGGTACAAGAACGCCAATGCAGTTGTTTGTGATTGGAGACAGCCATGGTTATGAAACTCGATCAGCTTGTTAACGGTGCCATTAACGTGGGCTTCGGCGCCGCTGCTGTTGCCGTCGAGGGCAGCAAGAAGGTTCTCGACGACCTCAATACCAAGGGCGAGCAGGTGCGCAAGGACGCAGGCGCCCCCGACATCGCCCGCAGCGTGTCCGACATGTTCGAGCAGGCCGGCGGTACCATCTCCGATCTGACCGAGCGCTTGGGCATGCAGGGCGAGACCGCGGCCCAACGCGTGCTCGACGAGCTCATTCTGGCTCGCGTCCGCGTTATGACCGCGCCCGAGCGTACGGCCTTCCTGGCCCATGTGCGCGACATCGTCGATTCGGTCGAGGACAACGTGACCTCGGTGCCCGTCGAGTCCGTTGAGCCCGACGATGCGAAGGATACCGAAGAGGCCGAGTAGCAGCGCAGATGGCAGATTCCACCACCGATTACAACAATCTAGATCCCTTGGGTGACGAGGCGGCGGTTGTCGATGAGGTCGATGCCGCCGTCTCGGGCGCTCGCAAGAAGCCGCGCGCTGTCGATATGGTGCCAGAGGAGCCCGACGCGATGGCGCCGGACGAGGAATACCAGCTCACGCCGGCGGGTCGTCGCGAACGCATCGGGCAGATTGTTCGCCTGGTCAAAAAGTACCGTGTGTGGGATAACCTCACGCCGGTTCGTTTGCGCCGCCTGCTCGAGGAACTCGGCCCCATGTTCGTCAAGATGGGGCAGATTCTGGCCAACCGGTCCGAGATTCTGCCGCAACGCTTTTGCGACGAGCTGCGTCGTCTGCGCTCCGACGTGGAGCCGGTGCCGTACGAGGTCGTACTCAGTTGTCTGGAAGAAGAATACGGCCTGCGCCTGGGGGAGATGTTCGATGCGATCGACCCCAATCCGCTTGGTAGCGCATCGCTCGCGCAGGTGCACCGCGCTCGTCTGGTGACGGGCGAGGACGTGGCCGTCAAGGTGCAGCGCCCCGGTGCGCAGCAGGTTATGGCACAGGACATCGATATCATCCGCTCGGTGGTGCGTATCGTTTCCAAGTTCGTCAACACCGATCAATTCGTTGACCTGCACGGCGTAGTCGAGGAGTTGTGGACCTCGTTTCGCGAGGAGACCAACTTTTTGGCCGAGGCCAAAAACCTCAACGACTTCTACGAGTTCCATAAGAGCGTTCATGGCGTGACGTGTCCTAAATCCTATCTGGACCTGTGCACCGAGCACGTGGTGGTTATGGACTACGTCGACGGCATTTCGATCGCCGATCCTGAACGCTTGGTGGCCGAGGGCTATGACTTGGAAAAGATCGGTGCCGCGATTGTCGAGGACTACTCGACGCAGGTGCTCGACGACGGCTTTTTCCATGCCGACCCGCATGCGGGAAACATTATTCTCAAGGATAGCATCGTTTACTTTATCGACTTGGGCATGGTCGGACGCATGTCGAGTCACGATCGCGGTATCGTCAAGGACATGATTTTCGCCGTGGCCGAGGGTGACGTGCCCAAGCTCAAGGATTCGCTCATGCGCTTTGCCGTGACGCGTGGCGATTCGGCTGAGCTCGATCATTCGGCCTTTTTGTCCGATCTTGACTTTATCGTGGCTGACTTTGCAGGCCTTGACCTGAAGGATCTGGATATCGGCGAGTTTTTGACCTCGCTGTTAAACCTGGCGCGCAAAAACGACGTTGAGCTGCCGAGCGTGGTAACGATGTTCGCCCGCGGCATGGTGACGCTCGAGGGCCTGTTGACCGAGTACATGCCCAACGTCAACATGATCCAGATCATTCAGACGCATATCAAAAACGAAAAAAGCACTTATGCGCGCGTGCGCGACATGGGACGCGATCTTGCCGCGAGCAGCTATCGCGCGGCAAAAGGCTCGCTCGAGGCGGCCGAGTATCTGGGCTTGGCTTCGCGTATGCTCACGCGCGGCCAGCTTAAGGTGAACACGCAGATCATGAGCAGCGATAAGGCGCTGCGACAGCTGGGCGGAATTATCGACCGCATGTCGATGGCAATTGTGATCGCCGGTCTGTTTATCGGTTCGTCGGTGGTGTACTACGCACGCATCGAGCCGGTTGTGTTTGGTATCCCAGTCATTGGCTTTATGGGCTACGTGAGCGCGCTGGTGCTGGCGCTTATGCTGGGCCGCAATATCTGGCTCAACAGTCACGGCGGCAAGCACTAGAGGCTGCGACCGTCACCGCATTTTCCTATCGCAAACAATAGCTTTTACCTTGGGCTTCGCCTGCGTGCGAGGCCCTTTTGCGTGCTACCATATCGACGGTAATAATCGATGGTCTAGATGGTGGTGCGGAGACGCACGAATGCGCGGTTTTCCTGCGCGTTTGGGAGAATCGGGGTGCAAGTCCCCAGCTGTACCAGTAACCGTAATTCCTCTTGGCTCGGGATGTTCGCGTCGCAGATCGGACGACGTGCCCGAGTCGTTAAGGTTAAGTCGGATCGCCTCCCATCTTGCATGCGGCTGCGGCGTATGCAGCCGGTGTGCATAGGGCTCTGGAGGGAAGGGGGACCCCGATGGGGGAACTCGAGCGCAACATGCGCGATGACGTGGGGCAGCCTCAAGGCAACGCTCCGAGTATAGACAATGGGGGACAAATGGATATGTTTGAGGACGAGCGTGAGCGCGCCTCGTTGCATCGCCGTGGCGCGATTGCACGCGGTGTAGCTAAGCGCGGCCTGGTGGCATTCCTGGCCTTCGCGATGGCCTTTGGCACCACGCCGGCTCAGCTGTGGGCCGAGGGCGCCGAGGGCATTGCCGAGGCTGTGGCTCAGGCTGCGACGCCGAGTGAGGACGCAGCGCTTGCGGGCGGTGCCGCTGAGCAGAGCGGCGCCGAGGTTTCGGATTCTGGGAGCGCGCCCGCAGCTAGTACCGCCACAACAGGGGCGGTAGCTGGCGACGAAGGCTCGGCGACGGGGGAGAACCCTGCCGCGAGTGAGCAGTCTTCGACGGCATCCGCTGGCCAAGCAGGATCTGCCGCCGTGGCTACCGTCCAGGCAGAGAACCCGACAGAAACCGGCGATGTCGCCAAGAAGCAAGTCGAGGTCTCGTTCTCGATTATCGGCACCGATGCCGACGGCAAGGCTCAGACCTGGGTGGCACCTACGCAGCTCAAGCTCGACGAGGGCGCGACGGCTGCGGATGCCTTTATTAAGCTGCAAGAGAAGACGGGCTTCAAGGCGGACTACGATCCGAACACGGCATACGGTTTCTACCTCGAAAGCATCACATCCCCGAGCGATGGCCGCACGCTTGCCTTCGATCCGGCGACTTATGCCTACTGGCAGCTGTTCGTCGACGGCGCGTCTTCCTCGGTTGGCGCGAGCAGCATCAAGCTCACCCAGGGGCAGAAGATTGAGTTTGCCTATACGGCTGGTAGCGCGTCCCCTGTCGTTAAGGACCAGGTTGCCGCAAATGTGACCGTCATTGGTCGCGATGCCCAGGGCAAGACTCAGACTTGGGTCGATAACGCGCAGTATGTGGTGACGTCCGGCTCGAGCGCACTTGACCTTACGAAGGTCGCGCTCGAGGCGAATGGCATCGACGCCTTTGCTGCGGGCTCCTTCATTCTGAGCCTTAAGTACAACGGCGTTGAGCTGGGTACGCCGTTCGATTATTCGACCTCTTGGCAGCTGTTTATCAACGGCAAGTCGAGCGACCGCACGGCAGACAATGTCACCATTCATGCTGGCGATACCGTTACGTGGTTCTACGGTGGCTGGGGCGACCAGTTGCCATCCGATTCTGTTCATGCTTCCGTTCAGGTCCTCGGTAAGGACAAGGACGGCAAGCAGCAGGTTTGGGCCTCGACGGGCCAGACGAGTCTCAAGGCTGGTTCCACTGCTAAGGATTTGCTGGAGCAGACTGGTCTTACCCTCCATGCTACAGAAGAGTCTTGGGGTTGGTACCTCAGCGGCATTACCTCGCCGCTTGACGGTAAGATCTATGAGTATGATCCTGCGACCAAAAGTTATTGGCAGTTCTATGTAAATGGCAAGTTCGCCCAGGTCGGGGCCGGCAACTACGAACTCCAAGAGGGTGACGCCGTCACCTTTATGTATGGTGCTGACGCCGATGCCCTCCCCGGTCAGGTTCTTGGGTCCGTCGATGTTGTCGGTCCCGATGTCAACGGCAACAATACTCGCTGGGGCTCGGCAAGCAATGTTTCCCTGCCCGAAGGCTCTACGGCCCAGGACCTTATTGAGACGGTTCTGAAGGCGAAGGGCGTTACGTACAACGGCTCCCAGAGTGGTGAGTACTGGTTCCTGAATTCCATTACTTCGCCGTTCGATCACAAGCCGTATGGCTGGGATGGTGCGACCAAGAAATATTGGCGTCTGTTTATCAACGGAGAGCCCTCATCTCTCTGCGCCAACCAGGTCACGCTCAAGAGCGGCGACAAGGCTACGTTTGCCTACACCACCGATAAATCGCCCATGCCCGATCCCGACAAGATTGTCGTGGACCCGAGTGCAACGACTCCTGATTGGGATGCCGAGTGGGCCGGCTACGGCAACAGTGGCAACGGTTCGACCGTAACGGATGCCAAGACACCTGCGCAGGCCGCCGGTCTTAAGTGGGCCTTCGATTGGAAGGCCGAGTCTGGTCAGCAGTATGCCAACTGCAGCGAACCTGTCATCGCTAACGGCTTTGTGTACATCGCGACCGAGAACGAGCTCATTAAGATCGATTCGTCCACGGGCAAAAAGGTTGCCTCTGCGCCGCTTGCCTCCAAGGTGAGCTATACCTCTCGTCCGATCTATACCAACGGCCTTATCATCGTTCCGCTCAACGGCGGTGCGGTCCAGGCGATTACTGCAGACAAGCTGATCTGCAAGTGGCTGACGCCTGGTTTGACGGACTTGACGCAGAGCTCCTGCACCGTCGTTTCGGACGGCGAGTATGTCTATGTTGGTACGGTCGATATTTCGTATGACGAGAACTACAACGCGACCTACGGCAACGGCTCCCTGAAGCGTATCAAGATTGCCACGGGCGAAGTCTCTTGGCAGAACATTGACCCTTCCGAGGGCTATTATTGGACTGGCGCTGCGCTGACGGATAAGTACACCATTGTTCCTACGAGCGCGGGCACGCTTAAGTGCATTGATAAGACGACGGGCGATGTCGTTTCGACCATGAAGCTCGGCGCTGTCGCAAATGCCGATTGCATTGCCGATCCGTCCAATGGTTCGACCTTCTATCAGATGACGCACGACGGAAAGCTCCATGTGATTTCGCTTTCGGCGAAGGGTGTGCTGAGTGAACAGAAGACGGTTGATCTGAGCCTTACGAATAATCTGAGCGCCCCAGCGGTGTCTGGTGACAATCTGATTGTCGGCGGACAGACGGCTACGGGCTCTGCTCTGGTTCTCTATAACCTGAAGACTGGTAAGACCACGATGGTCGCTGCTGCCGACGGCAAGGCGCTGCCGGCTGGCCTCAACGGTATTGCTGCTACTCCGCTGGTGAGTGTTCAGGGCGGCAAGACCTATGTGTACTTCACCGTTAACAGCGCGGATAGCAAGGATTACGTCAACTACTCTGCTGGTGGTGGCGTGTATCGCTATACGCTCGGCGACGCAGAGGCGACGCAGATTTATGATGCGGCTGGCCATTACCAATACTGTGACTCTCCGGTCATTGCCGATGCTTCTGGCAACCTCTACTACATCAATGATTCGGGCACGCTGTTCAAGCTCGGGGCTGTTGAGTCTTGGACGGTTGCCTTTAATTCCAACGGCGGGTCTGCTTGCGACACTAAGTTTGTTGCTACGGCCGACGGCAAGCTGGTCAAGCCGGCCGATCCGACGCGCGATGGCTACACTTTCGGCGGTTGGTTCACCGATGAGGCTTGCACGCAGGCGTATGACTTCAGTACGCCGGTGACGGCCGATCTGACGCTGTATGCCAAGTGGACCAAGAATGCTGTTAACCCTGGCGGCAATGGCGGTTCTGGCACTAATGGTGGCAACGGTGGCGCTGGCAACGGTTCTGGTGCTGGTGCCGGCACTGGCACGGGTTCCGGTTCCGGCTCTAAGGGCCAGCAGGCCGGCGGCGCTATCGCCCCGGGTCATAAGCCGACGACCAAGACGACGGTGTCGACCAAGACCGAGACCAAGGACAACAAGTCCGACAAGAAGGACACCGATAAGTCCGATAAGAAGGACGAGAAGAAGTCTGACAAGAAGTCTGACAAGAAGGACAACAAGTCCGACAAGAAGTCCGATTCCAAGTCCGATACGGGTGCTGCTTCCACGACCACTGCTAAGAAGTCCTCTAGTGCCTCCGAGCAGGAGACTGGCACCAACCCGCTCGCCATTGTTGGCGTTGCCGCCGGCGTCATCGGTCTCGCCATCGTCGGCGTGTTCGTGTTCACCAAACGTCGGTAGGTGAGGGCTGTGTCCAATAAATCCAAGGACGCTGACCCCAAGCAACCAGATTCCTCGTTCATTCAGTTCGACGATGCAAAGCAACAGGGCGCCGCTTCGGCGGCGTCCGCCCCTCGTCGCAAGACGCTCCTCGGCGTCCTGACTGCCGCGTGCACCATTCTGATCGTCGTCTCGCTGGGTTTCGTCCATCCTTCCGAGAGCGGTGCCTGGTCCATCGACTGGATCATTCAGACCGTGACGGGGGAGAGCGTCGTAACCAAGGACACCAAGGTGTCTGGCTCGACTACGACTTCGGGCGAGGCCAGTTCCAAGGATTCTAAGTCATCGAATGACGCAAAAGATGAGTCCAAGCATTCTGATGAGTCCAAGTCCAAGGACGATTCCGAGTCTTCAAACAAGGAATCGGACAAGAACTCGGATAACAAGAAGTCCGAGGACCAGGACGGCAAGAAGTCTGGCGATAAATCCGCTGCCCAAAATACGGGAGTCGGTGATACTTCCAATGCGTCTGGCGGTGGCCAGTCGTCTGATGGAGCCTCATCCTCTAATGGTGGAAACGCCTCCTCGGGCGGCCAGGGCGGCTCGCAGGAGTCCAGCTACGTAACGGTGACGGTTTCGGTCACATCGAGCGCTGTGGGCAATCCTGTGTCTTCTGGTGGCACCTTTACCTTTAACGAAGGCGCTACCGTCTACGATGCCCTGTGCGCGCTGGGCCTTTCTGTCAACGCACATGGCTCGTCGTACGGCACGTATGTTTCTGCGATTGGTGGTTTGGCCGAGAAACAGTACGGCGGCACGAGCGGCTGGATGTACTCCGTCAACGGCACAACGCCCATGACGGCCTGCAGCAACTACGTTCTCTCCAACGGCGACAACGTGGTCTGGTATTACGTTACAGGCTAGAGGCTTCGACATAGCGCGCCAGACGGGCGGTTCCGACAGACATCCGGGCCGCCCGTTTTTCATGCGAATGGGATTGGGTCGCCGGGTCTCTCGGCAAACAAAAAACCGGTTGGAATGGGAATTCCAACCGGTTATACATTCAAGCAAATAGCGAATCGACTACGACCGTGCGCCCTCGAGGAAGAAGCGGCGGCTGAAGTAGTTGTACCAGGTGACGAGGAACGTGGCGATGGCCTTCATGGCCTGGTAGCCGATGCTCAAAAACGTGACGCCCACAAACATGTACAGGTCGTTGAGGCCCAGGCCGATCACCGACAGGATGGTGAAGATCGTGAACTCGCGCTTGCGGCTCATGCCCTCGCGATGGTCGAACACGTACTTCATGCTGAGCCAGTAGTTGACCACGACGGACGTGGTAAACGAGACCGTGGTGCTCATCAAAAAGTCGAGGTGAAACAGCTCGACGAGCGCAATGAGCATACCCCAGTCGATGCCAAAGGAGATAAGACCCACGACAGCGAACTTGAGGAACTGCTTGGTATGAGGTTGTGCCAGTGCCTTGCGCACGTAATCACATCCAATGCGTTGATGAATCGAGCAGAGGATACTTTAGAGCTTTTGCAAGGGAAACGTAAGGTCCTTGCCAAGAACTATACGAACTCGCCAAATTTTCAAGAGCTAATCCGCAAACGTTGAAAATTTGCCCGTAAACGAGCAAAGCCCACGAACGACACAGCGCTCGACGTGCGTCATCCGTGGGCATCGTAAAGCTGTAAGGTTGCGAGTTACTTGGTCTCGTCGCCTTCCAGGAAGATCTTTCGGGTCACAAAGTTGTAGACCATGACAAGCGCGGTGGCGCAGATCTTGGCGATATTGGCCTCGAGTCCCAGACCGGCGTTGAGTGTCAACACGATAGCGTCGTTGAGTACCAGGCCGATCACGGACAGCACGACAAAGATAATGAACTCGCGGCGGCGGCTCATGCCCTCCTTGTGCGCAAACACGTACTTCATGCTGGCGAGGTAGTTAAAGATGAGTGAGATGATAAAGCCGCTGGTGTTGGCGATTAGGATGTTGAGGCCCAGACCGTAGTGGAGCAGATTCATAATGCCAAAGTCGATGACCGTGGCAATGACACCGACGACGCCAAATTTCATGATCTGCGCAAGGAGCTTTTGCATGGTACCTGCCTTAAGCTGGCGCCGAAGCGCCGCGGGGATGACAAACTCAGCAAGTTTAGCCAATCCCCACGGGTGGAGCTAGGCGCGCTCCTCGATAGCACCGTTTCTATATGCATCGAGCAGCTGGCGCAGGTCCTGGATCTGGCTGCGGATCTTGACACCGGAATCGGTGTCGCTCACCATGCGGCGACGGTCTGCTTGGTCAAAACGATTGGTCTCGCTCTCGATGTCCACGTTGCGTGTGAGTGCCTCGGCAACCGTCGTAAAGGCCCGGTGCGACTTGAGGCGGCAGCCGCGCGAGCTCGAGATGAGCGTATAGCCGGCGATACCCGTCTTGGGATGGTAAGCGCGGCAGAAGCCGCCATCGATGACCAGCAGCTTGCCCTCGGCGCGGATGGGCTGCTCGCCCTTGGTGGTTTTAACGGGCGTGTGGCCGTTGATGATGTGGCCGGTCGGTGAACATGCCATGGGCGCGACACCAAACTCGCGCATGATGTCGTCGCAGACCGAGGGCGACTTGGTAAGCGTAAAGTACGGGTCCATCGGCTCGACCCAGGTGCTCTTATCGGCGATATAGGCGCGCTCAAAGGTACGCACCAGGCGTCCGCTGGCGGGTGAGTTAAAGCCAATCCACAGGTACCACATCCAGTCGAGGGCGTCGCGGTCGCCCACGCGCCAGGCGCGGCGGGCGATGTGGTCGCAAAAATCGAGATAATCGCGGCCAGCGTGCCAGGTGCCCAGGCAGTTCATGCTGCTAAAGGTGCCGTCTTCGTTGAGCGGCACGCAGCCATGGAACAGCAGGTTGCCGTTGGCGACCTTGTATATCGAGCCGTGGGAATAGAGGAAATCGATATGGCGATGCAGGTGATCGGCTGTGACAAACTCGGACACGAGCTTGTCGATGATGTGCTGCTCCTGGGGCGTGAGCGTATAGGGGTCCGTCGGGTCGACGGTGGGGAAGTCGTTGGTCGTGAGCGGCCACACGCTGCCGTCGGCGAGCGTGACCGTGCCGGTGTCGTGGTCGATCTTGTCGAGTAACAGGCGGTCGGTCATGTCGAACTCGGGATGGCGCTGGATAATCTGACCCTCGAGCTTAAAGAGCAGCACGTTGATGGCCTTGATCAGCGGGGTGATGGACTCACCGGCGGTGTAGGTGGCATCGGCAAAGGCGACAAGCTCACGCAGCGAGATGCCGTAGTCGTTCTCCAAGATCTCGTAGTTGTCGTAGCGTAGGTTGTTGCGCAGCACCGTGGCGATGCAGGCGGGCTCACCGGCCGCAGCGCCCATCCACAGCAGGTCGTGGTTGCCCCACTGGATGTCGAGTGAATGGTAGGTGAGCAGGCGGTCCATAATCTTGGCCGCGCCGCCACCGCGGTCGAAGATGTCGCCCACCAGGTGCAGGTGGTCGACGGCCAGGCGCTTGATGAGCGAGGCAAGCGACTCGATAAAGTCGTCGGCGCTTGCGGTCTCCAGGATGGACTCCACGATGCGCTCGTGATAGCGCACGCGATAGTTGTTCTCGTCCGGGTGCGTGTGCAACAACTCGTCGATGATATAGGCGTAATCGCGTGGGATGGCCTTACGCACCTTGGAGCGCGTATAACGGCTCGAAAGCGAGCGGGCAACCATAATGAGTTGGTCAAGCATCGTCTTGTACCAGGTGGGCGAGTCCTCGCGCTGGCTGCGGACCAGCTCGATCTTCTCGCGCGGGTAGTAGATGAGCGTGCACAGCTCGCCCTTCTCGTCAAAGGAGAGCGTTTCGCCAAAAATCTCGTCGACATGCTCGCGCACGACGCCCGAGCAGTTGTTGAGGATGTGCATAAAGGCTTCGTACTCGCCATGCACGTCGCTCATAAAATGCTCAGTGCCTTTGGGCAGGTTGAGGATGGCCGAGAGGTTGATGATCTCGGTAAACGCGGATTGCTCGGTGGGAAACTGTCTCGACAGCAGGCGCAGATACTTGAAGTCTTGCGGATTGCGATCGAATGCGACCATGAAACACCTTCCGATAGGGCTGGTAAAACTGATAAACAGCGTAAAACGTTTATCAGTATGCGCTGCTTTTGTTTCGATTGGGGATGGGCAGCCGAATTGTTAGCCGAACGGTTTGGTAAATCGATTTAGTGGAGGTAGATATGGCGGTTGAGTGGAGACGTAGGGTCGTTTTTACAGACGTATGCCTCCGGGATCGATAGAGATGATGACGGTAAAGATGTTCACCACCTTTGGCTCTATTTGGTAAATAGTGGACATTTGTACCGTATTTATGCTTGCTGTGCGATAATTTTTATAACTATACGTAAGGAGCCTCATATGAGTGATTTTGTCCTGACCTGTGAATCCGCCGCCGATCGAACTCGGGAGTTCTTTGAATCGCGCAATATCCCTGTCGTGTGTTTTCATTACGAGATCGACGATGTTGTCTATACGGACGATCTGTATCAGTCGATTACGCCGGACGAGTTTTTTGCCCAGATATCCGCGGGCGCCATGCCCAAGACGTCTCAGGTGAGCGTGGGTGAGTACGAAGAGTTTTGGGAGCCGCTTGTTGCCGAGGGCAAAGACGTGCTGCACCTGACGTTGTCGTCGGGCATTTCGGGCACGTATGGATCGGCCTGCGTTGCGGCGCAGATGCTCGCGGATCGCTATCCCCAGGGCGGCAAGGTGCGCATCATCGATTCGCTGGGGGCGTCTTCGGGCTTTGGCCTGTTGCTGGAATATGCCGCCGATGTGCGCGATAGCGGGGCTTCACTCGACGAGACGGCTGCCTGGATCGAGGAGCACAAGCTCAACCTGCACCACTGGTTCTTCTCGACCGATCTGTCGAGCTACCTGCGCGGCGGTCGCATTTCGGCTGCGAGTGCGATCATCGGCACGGCGCTTAAGATTTGCCCGCTTATGACGGTCGATTGCGACGGCAAGCTGTCGCCACGTGAGAAGATTCGCACTAAGAAGCGCGCGATTTCCGAGATGGCCAAGACCATGATGGCACACGTGCAGGACGGTGCGGATTATTCGGGTAAGTGCGTCATGTCGCACTCGGCGTGCCGTGAGGATGCCGAGGCAGTTGCGGCGCTGATCGAGGAACAGATTCCGCAGCTTAAAGGCAAGATTGAGATCAATAACATCGGTACTCTGATTGGCTCGCATACCGGACCTGGTACGGTGGCGCTCTTCTTTATGGGC
Organism: uncultured Collinsella sp.; assembly: GCA_900556605.1. GTDB lineage: Bacteria > Actinomycetota > Coriobacteriia > Coriobacteriales > Coriobacteriaceae > Collinsella. Next base: position 56,419 of record USPC01000003.1, read on the forward strand.
GACAAGCGCGTGGATTAGTTTGCCCCATCACATCGCTGCATGATTGCTCAAACGAAAACGGCCCGCCTCACGTTTGTGGGGCGGGCCTTGCTGTTGGGGTTAGCGTTTCTTTCCGCGGAAGAAGAAGCCGTGCAGTGACGGCTTGAGGCCGCGGTTGGCGCGATGCTCCTCGACGCGCTCGTGGATCGAAGCGACGCGCTCGATGACTTCGTCGGGAATCGGCACGTCGGGATTCATGTTCTCGACCTGGCTGACCTCGGCGGCGGAGACCTGGTCGATAATGGGCACATCGTCGTGCGAGATGACAGGTGTGGCGTCTTCCTTCATCTTGCGATAACGCTGCATCATGTCGGTCTGAAGCTGCTGGGCCGAAGGCGGCGTCCAGATGATGGCATTGGCGCCGGCAGCGATGGTCTCACGGATGCTCTCGGGCGTCTTGCCGCCCGGTGCGATGAGCGGCAGGTTGGGATAGTGCTCGCGCAGTTCACGCAGGACCTGCGGCGCGTTCTTGCCGGCCGCGATGTTGAGGATCTTGGCTCCGGCGCGCACCTTGGCGTGAGCATCGTCGTCGCAGCGAACGACCGTGGCGATGACGGGGATGTCGGCGATGTTGGTGATGTGCTCGACCATCTCGGCGGTAGCGGGGGAATTGACCACGCAGCCCGCCGCGCCCTGCATCTCGGAGACGGCCGCCATCTGCACGGAGCGCTTACCGGTGGTGGTGCCGCCGCCAACGCCCACAAAGACCGGGCACTCGGCAACGGTCAGCAGCGCCTGCGTAATGGCGGGCTGCGGCGTGAAGGGGTAGACGGCAAACACGGCGTCGGCATTGGAATTGCGGATGACCGCCACGTCGGTGGTGTAGATGAGCGATTTGATGCGGCGGCCAAAGAGCGTAAAGCCGCTGGCCTCCTCGATCTCGTCGGGCATGCGAAGGGCCGCCTTGCGTAAACGTCCGTCGATGGGCAGTGGCTCCATGGGGAGCAGTCCGTTGGGGGTCACGGCTACCTGGGGCTCGGTGAACTCGTCTGCGAGCTCGACCTCGGAGAAATCGACCGAGGCGACGATGTCCTCGTGAACCTCGGCGGGTACATCGATGGGAGCTTGGTCGTTTGCCGCGGCAGGCGTGTCGAAGGAGCTGGTGCCGACAAAGGCGTCGACGCGTTCGTTTAGGTCGTTGAGGGTATCCATGGAGGCTCGATTCTATGCGATGGTGGCCGGCGCGATGCAGCCGGAATTGCGAATGCTAAATCGTTTGACGAGTTGATTTTTCCCCGCCGCGCCATCCGTTAGACTGAAGGACCGGCGAACGTGAAGGAGCTGTGGTGGCGGGAATCGAGGTGCTATCTTGAATGTCCCGTATGCAAAAGAGAGGTGACGCGGTATGGAATTCTCGGCAATGTTAGGCTCGATTGGCCTATGCGTGGGCGCAATCGTTGCCGCCGCGGTCATCTACTTTGCGGTCACGGCCATTAAGGGCAAAAAGGCCGAGCGCAAGGAGCGTGAAGCGCTTGCGCGGCATAAGGACCAGCAGGACAGGCGCGCACGGCGATAGCTTGTTGAGTTTTGAATCCGTGCGCTAGCTGCGTTTTCGGACCAGGGCGATATAGAAGCCCTCAAAGTCGCGACTGGGCGGAATGGTCAGCGTGCCTGGCATGCCGTTGGCAATGGCCGAGACGTGACCCGCGGCAATGGCTTCGGTAAGGGCGTTGCACTCGATATGCGGCTTGTCGCCGGTATCCTGTGTGCGACGCGCTTCGCTTTCACTTGGCGTGCCGTCGAGGGGGATGAGCTCGCAGTCCATATGCTTGTCGAGGGCCTCTTGCAGGGCGTCCTCGTTTTCCTGCGGCAAGATCGAACAGGTCGAATAGACGAGCGTGCCGCCCGGTTTGAGGGCCCCCATGGCGCGGTCCAGAAGTGCTCGCTGCGAGCGGGCGCACTTGACGAGCAGCTGCTCGGTGAGGCCGCGCAGACTTTTCTCGTTGCCGCTGATGACGGTGCCCGTACCGGTACAGGGGGCGTCGAGCAGGATACGGTCAAAGCGGAAGAACTCGTCAAGCTCGCGCGCGTCAATGCGCATGACGGGCACGTTTTTGGCGCCCTGGCGGCCCAAGTTGGCCTCGAGCTTTTCGGCGCGGGGAATGCTCATCTCGCAGGCGGTGAGGTGCGCCTGGCCCTGGGTGAGGGCGGCGATCTGCGTCGTCTTGCCGCCGGGGGCCGCGCACATGTCCAAGATGTCCTCGCCGGCCTGAGCGCCTAATACCAAAGGCGGCATCATGGACGACAGACTTTGCAAGTAGATCTTGCCGTCGCGGTAGATGTCGAGATCCCACAGATCGGAAACCTGGGCCTCGGGCAGGATAAAGGCTTCTGGGTACCAGGCAACGGGGTTGTGGGCGATGCCGGCGGCATCGAGCGCCGCAGCGATGTCCTCGGCGGTCGCCTTGAGCGTGTTGGCGCGCAGCGTGACCGGGCGTGTGGCCGCGGCGCCAAAGCCTTCGATCACGAGCTCGGCATCGGCAGGCGTATAGGCGCCAGCAACCGTGTCGACCATAAAGCGCGGCAGGTCGGCGGCGGAGTGTTGGGCGGCAAGCTGGTCGGAAAGCTCGGTGGCGGCAAACTGCCTAAGCTTGAGCTCGGGCTTAACCTGCTTTTTCTGCTTACGACGACGCGGCTTGGACATCCGTCTTTCCTTCCACCTAAATGATTATTCTGGGACGGGGATTAAAAAATCATTTAATGATCCCCGTCCCAAAAAGACTGTACTGTGGCGCCCGGGAATGATTTTTTAAGGCTCTGTTAGACCAGGATTGACATACATGTGTCCCCACGGTGCCATA